>JAKAGP010000386.1 GCA_021825785.1 Nitrospirota bacterium | reverse complement strand
GGACAGCCCGCGGGAGTCCTTTGAAACTCTCAAGTCCACGCTGACCCGCCAGCTTCGGCTGCAGCCGGTGCAACGCCATCCGTTTGCCTAGGCGCGTGGAGGGGAAAACTGCGGCATGCAGACGACCGGCGAAAATTCTGCCTGCCGCGCGATTCGCGCCCGCTACTTCATGTTTTCGGGGATCAGGTATTCCACCAGCACCAGGTCGTGCCACTCGTTCCCCAGCCGCCCGTGCTTGGTATAGATGCCCGCTTCCTTCCAGCCGGCCAGTTCACAGAGTTTACGCGCCCCGGCGTTGGAGGCAATAATGCGGCCCACCAGCTTGTAGAAGCCTTTCTCACGGGCCGCGTTCTCCATGGCCTTGATCAATTCCTGCGCCACACCGTGCCCGCGCAGGCTGCGCTCAATAAAAATGGATAACTCGGCCACGCCGTCGAAGCACCTTCGCGGGCTGTAGGGGTTGAGCGCCGCCCAGCCCATCAGCGTGTGTTTGACTTCCGCCACCAGCACCGGGTAGCGTTCAGGCCGCGCGGCCAGCCACAGGTAGCGCTCCTCGGGGGTGACGTACGCGTTTTCAAAAGTTGCGGCGCGGTCCTGCACGCCCTGGTTGTAAATTCTGGCTATCTCTTTTGCGTCATCAACGCGGGCCGGCCGAATCTTCAGCGGGCCGCTCCATTCTGCCGTCATTGCCTGCCGTTCCTTTCAGTTGCGCGGATTGAGCACAGTTTCTGCTGGTCGCAAACATTGCGGTCGAGCGCCGACTGACTCTCGCAAACGTCAACTTTAAGAGGAAACCCCGGCGGATTGCAAGGAGCGGCGTCACAATTTTCGTCAGCGCACGGCTTCCGCCAGGCGGTCAAGGATCGTGTAAAGCCCGGGCCGGAGGGTTTGCGCAAGGTGCGCCAAGGCGCGGATCTGGCCCGCGGTCTGCACCGCAGGGCCCGGCGTGGCAAGGTCCCCTGCTGAATTCCCGATCAATTCCTCTACGCCTTCCGGCTGTACTTCCAGGTGGAATTGCAGTCCCAGGGCCCTGCCATCAATCTCGAACGCCTGGTTAATGCAAAAGTCGCTCTCCGCCAGGCGGATGCCACCTTGCGGCAGATCAAACGTCTCGCCATGCCAATGCAGCACGGTCATCTCCACGGGCAGACCGGAGACCAATCGGCTGCCCGCCGCTTCCGGAGTAAGCCGCACCGGAAACCATCCGATCTCCTTTTCGCGGTTGCGGTAAACCCGGGCTCCCGCAGACTGAGCCAGAAGCTGCGCGCCCAGGCATACGCCCAGGACTGCTTTCTGCCCGCTTAGCGCGTCCGCAATCAACCGCTTTTCGCCGGCCAGCCACGGGAACTTCGCGTCATCGTTGGCGCTCATCGGCCCGCCCATCACGACGAGGAAATCGAAATCCTCCAGCGCCGGCAATTGCGCTTGACCAAACTGCTCTGTGACCGCGACCGCGTGCCTGCGCTCCCGCGCCCACTCGCCAATCGCCCCCGGCCCTTCAAACGCTACGTGCTGAATGATGTGAATACGCATGATGCTTTGCTTCCTCGTGCCGCCAGTGACGGCGGCATTCAGGCCACCGTCCTGCCTGCATTCGAGGATGTACTCATCTTATGCGAATCCTATGGGCTTTCAAAATTGCCCAATACTTGGGTGAGTTCGAATACCCCCCTGTGCGGCGTCAAAAACCGCGCTCTGCGCAGCAGGAGGCAGCCGCTATTTCACCGATTTGAAATGCGTGTGGGGTTTTGCCGTGACAAAAGCCGCCACATCGTAGGCCTGCTGGACGGTCAGGCTGCCCGGACTGGTCTTGGGCATATTTGCTTTCACAAACGCCGCCATCTTCTCAACCTTATTCATTCCCGCTCCGTCATTGAATGAACCCGGACCCCACAAAGGAGGAAACATTCCCGGGATGCCCCGGCCGTTGGCACCATGGCAAACCTGGCACTGCTGGGCGTAGATTTTGGCGCCCGCCTCGGAATCAACGTGGGCAGGTGGCGTGAGTTGCAAAAGGCCCCGTCCTTTTACCGTAGAGCCCATCGGAATGCCCTTTGAAAGCCAGTTCATATAGGCGACCAGGGCAACCATCTCCGGGCTGTCAGAGGATGGAGGCGTACCGTTTTCGCTGCGCTCAAAACACTCCTGGACGCGATGTTCGATGGTTATCACCCGCCCGTCACGTTTGGTGTAGGCCGGAAAGATCGTTGTTATCCCGGCGAGCGGCGAGGAGTAGGCCCGAGTCCCTTCGTCCTCGTGGCAGTCCGCGCAGTTCATCCGGTTCCCTACATAGCGCGAAGCGTATTTTGGCGTGTTGATCATGATGTTGCGGCCCAGGCGGATGCTTTCGCCAAGCTTGCCTTGAGGAATGGTGGCCGGGTTTGGGGCCTTCCAGTCGACCGCCGGAATGGCTGCTTCTTTCTGCTGCGTTTCAGCATACACGCGAGGATTTCCGGTGATCCGAGAGGCCAGCAGACAGATGGCGCCCGCAAGCGCCGCAACAGCGAGCCAGCGGAATTGCCCGTTTCTAAAAATGCTCTCAGTTTTCATTTTCTTTCTCTATTTTTATTCAGGAATTCCAAAACCATAGCTGCGGTATATGGATTGGGCCGTTGGGCTCTTGAGAAATTTGACCCATTCTTCTGCCGCTTTACGGTGGGGCGCATCTGCCAGGATTCCGGCGGCGTAAATACCGGTGGCATTGTCCCGGGCCGGAATCTCAACGCCTGAGATTGGGTTGCCGATGCTCTCCTGGAACTTCACCTCAGACTGCCACGTAACCCCCGCGTCGGAGAGTCCCTGCACAATCCTCATGGGCGTCTGGCGATGGTGGATGTGGGTCAGGAAGGTTGTGCCCTGCTGGCGCTTGGCCACCATGATCTGGCGGACCAGTGCGTCGCCGCCGGCCTTGCGGATCGATTGCTCTATCAGGCGGGCCACGCCTTCCCACTCCGGGTTCGGCATGGATACCCGGATATCCGGCCGGCCCAAATCGCGCAATGATTGGATGTGCTTGGGGTTTCCCTTCCTCACCATGATGGCCAGGTCATTG
>JAKAGP010000385.1 GCA_021825785.1 Nitrospirota bacterium | reverse complement strand
GACGAGGAATTTCAAACGCACCGGGATCCCTTTCCTGAGCAGGATTCCGGTGCTGGGCTACCTCTTTTCCACCACTACAGAGTCGGTCGACAGGACGGAGCTGATCCTCATGGTCACCCCTCACGTCATAAAGAGCCGCAGGGAGGCCGAAAACCTGAAGAGGGAGTTCGAAGACAGGGTGAGGCTTGTTAAAAAGGCCCTGGCTGAAAGCAAAAAAACCCACTGACATTCTATAATACCAGATGGCAGTTCCGTTTGATGCCGGCAGAGTATAATTTTTCAGTTTCTGGAGGTCTTTTGTCCCTGTGAAAAGAAAATACCAGCCTGAGGAAGTGGAGCTTAAGTGGCAGGCCGTATGGGCCCAAAGCGACCTGTACAGGAGCGACCCGGACGCGCGGCCAAAATTTTACTCGCTGGAGATGTTTCCCTACCCCTCGGGCAGGATCCATATGGGGCATGTGAGAAACTACGCGATAGGAGACGTGATAGCCCGCTACAAAAGGATGCGCGGGTTTAACGTGCTGCATCCGATGGGCTGGGACGCCTTCGGGCTGCCGGCCGAGAACGCGGCCATAAAGGAAGGGGTGCATCCTGCGCGCTGGACCCATGACAACATAGCCTACATGAAAAAGCAGCTTATAAGGCTTGGGCTCTCATACGACTGGAGCAGGGAGGTCGCCACCTGCGAGCCGGAGTACTACAGGTGGAACCAGTGGTTCTTCCTGAAGATGTTCGAAAAGGGCCTGGCATACAGAAAGGCTTCTTTCGTCAACTGGTGTCCCTCATGCGCCACCGTGCTTGCCAACGAGCAGGTAATCGACGGGAGGTGCTGGCGCTGCGAAAGCGTTGTCGTGCAGAAGGAGCTGGAGCAGTGGTTCCTGCGCATCACCGCCTACGAGGACGAGCTTTTGGCCGCCCTGGAAAACCTTTCCGGATGGCCCGAAAAGGTCCGCGTCATGCAGAAAAACTGGATAGGCCGGAGCGAGGGCCTGGAGATCTCGTTTCCTGTGGAGGGCAGCCGGGACGAAATACTGGTCTTCACCACCCGGGCGGACACGCTTTTTGGGGCAAAGTTCGTCTGTCTTGCCCCGAAACACCCGATGGCGGAGAAATTCTTCGAAGCGGGCAATAAAGCCGGCAGGGAGGCGCTCGAAAAGATACGCGAGCATTACGGCAAGATGGAGGAAAAGCACGGGCTCTTCACGGGGCATTACGCCATAAACCCCGTGAATGACGAAAGGATCCCCATATACGTGGCCAATTTCGTTCTCATGGAATACGGCACTGGAGCGATAATGTCGGTGCCTGCCCACGACCAGCGGGATTTCGAGTTCGCCCAAAAATATGGCCTTCCGCTAAAGACCGTTATAAGGCTCGGGGACGCGAAGGAGGCCCAGGCGTTGCCGGAGGGGGCCTTCGAGGATGACGGCGTGCTTGTGGAAAGTGGTCCATTTTCAGGGCTCTCCAGCGCGGAGGCCCGCCGGAAAATCTCGGAATACATCGAGGCGAAGGCAAGAGGCAGGCGCGTCATAAACTACCGGCTGAGGGACTGGGGGATCTCGCGCCAGCGCTATTGGGGCACTCCCATCCCAATGATATACTGCCAACGTTGCGGCGTGGTGCCCGTCCCTGAAAAAGACCTGCCGGTGGTCCTCCCGGAGGACGTCCGGTTTACGGGCAAAGGGGGCTCTCCGCTGGCCGAGGCGGAGGACTTCATAAACGTGAGCTGCCCTTCATGCGGAGGCAGGGCCAGGCGTGAGACGGACACGATGGACACGTTTGTCGACTCCTCCTGGTATTATGCGCGCTACTGTTCCAAGGCCGGCGGGACCGCCCTGGACAAGGCGGACATCGCATACTACATGCCGGTGGACCAGTACGTGGGCGGCGTGGAGCACGCCGTCCTGCATCTTCTGTATTCGAGGTTTTTCATGCGGGTCATAAGGGACCTCGGGTTCACCCCCATATCCGAGCCTTTCGAAAGGCTCCTTACGCAGGGAATGGTCTGCATGGAAACTATACGCTGCCCGGAGCACGGATGGCTTTACCCTTTTGAGGTGGAGCGCGACAGGTGCTCCAGGTGCGGCAGTCCGGTCGAGCGGGGAAGGACCGAGAAGATGTCCAAGTCCAAGAGGAACATCGTAGACCCGGACCAGCTCATAAAGACCTACGGGGCGGATACGGCCAGGCTTTTCTCGCTCTTCGCCGCCCCGCCGGAACGGGACCTGGAATGGTCCGAAAAGGGCGTGGAGGGCGCCTACAGGTTCCTCCAGAGGATATTCAACTTTGTCTACGACAATCTGGAGATACTGAAGGCGCAGGCCCCGGCCTTTAAACCCGGCGAAAAGACGCAGCCGCTTGTCAGAAAGACCCATCAGACAATAATGCGCGTCACCCGGGACATCGAGCGGGAATACCATTTCAATACCGCCATAGCTGCGATGATGGAGCTTGTGAACGCGATTACGGCCTTTGCCCCTTCCGGCCCGGAGGATGCATGGCAGTTGCGGTTCGCGGTGGAGAAGATGCTCCTGCTGCTGGCCCCTTTCTGCCCGCACATGGCACAGGAGCTCTGGGAGGCCCTCGGCATGGCTTCGGACATTCACCTTGAGCGCTGGCCGGAGTACGACGAGGACGCGGCAAGGGAGGAGCAGGTCGAACTGGTTGTTCAGATAAACGGGAAGGTGAGAGCCAGGGTCATGGTGTCCCCGGGGCTCACGGACGAGGAGATAAAGGACATGGCGCTGTCGGAGCCCAGGATAAAAGAGGCTATCGTTGGCAAGGACATCAAAAACGTCTTTGCCGTGAAGGGGAAACTCGTAAACATAGTGGCCCGATGAAGTCTTTTAGTTTCGCTATAGTTGCCGTTTTGCTTTTAGGGATGCTTTCGCTTTCCGGGTGCGGCTATACGTTTGCCGGGAGGAAGGGCCTTTTGGTAGAAAGCGTAAGGATCGGCCCGATTAAAAACAAGTCCATGGAGCCGGGGCTTTCCCAGGTGCTGATCTCCGCTCTCTCTGACGAGCTGATGAAGCAGGGCATAAATGTGGACCAGAACTC
>JAKAGP010000384.1 GCA_021825785.1 Nitrospirota bacterium | reverse complement strand
CAGGGGACGGCGGGCTGGGAAGAAAAGGCGAAGGCATTTACGACAAGATGAACCCCATAGGCATGCTTGAGATCGTAGTTGAAGGCGGGGAAGGCCATCATAGGGGCAAGCCGGAGGAAGCGGCCGGGCTGGATTCCAGGCAGTTCGGCGCAGTTCTGGACATCTATCTGAAAAGGTTCCGGGCGCTCATACAGGACCCCCGCATACGGTATGTGTTCATATTCAAGGACAGGGGTTTTTTTTCTTACCCTTTTTCTTTCTCCCTCGCGGCTGAAAATGCAGCCAGCAACCTGGCCTTATCGAACAAACCGGCCTTATCGGGCCATCCGCACTCCGGGATCTTGGCCACGGCCGTCATTCCCGATTACGTAAAAAGGGAACTGGACGGCGCAAAACATTATTATGAATACAAGGAACGCTGCATATTCTGCGACATTATAAACGAGGAAAAAAGAGTTGGCAGCCGGGTGCTGGCCGACAGCGAGCATTTCTTTGCCTTCTGCCCTTATGCCCCCAGGGTGCCGTTTGAGTTCTGGATAGCCCCTAAAAGGCATTCCTGCGCCTTTGAGGAGATCGGCGCGCAGGAAGCGGAAGACCTCTCCCTGCTCCTGCCCGGCCTGCTTGGGAAGATGTCCAGAGCGCTTAATGCACCTGCTTATAATTACTACATCCACACGGCCCCCAACCGGATACCCCGCAGAAACCTTTGGCATACCCTGGGGGACGACTACCACTGGCACATAGAGGTCCTGCCCAGACTGCAAAGGATGTCCGCCATTGACCTGGGGGCGGGCTTTCATCTGATCACGACATCCCCGGAAGACGCCGCCAAATACATCAGGGAGGCATAAAAGTTTTTTGAGCATATAAGGGAAAAGGCAAAAAACAGAAAAAGTAAAAAAGCAAAAAACAAAAAATCTTTGGGGAGGCTACGGGATTTTTTTGAGGGTCTATCTTTCCGAGGCTGCTTTCATGGACCTGCTGCTTAGCTCGGCGGAGGTCTACAAAAAAGAATGCCTGGGCTATCTTCTGGGTTATGACCTTGAGGACCGCTTTATCGTGGAGCATGCCTTTAACCTGCAGAGCGCAAACCGGAGGCATCGCGCGGTGGACCTGAGAAAGACGTACCAGAAAAAAATAGAGCCCATCCTTGAAAAATTCCATAAGCTGCGCATCGTGGGCGATTACCACTCCCATACCCAGTACGGCGATTTCAAGGGAAGGCCGGTGCCAAGCCAGGAAGACATACATAGCATGAAGACCAACCATGTTTATCTCATCATAGCCATTAACAACAACTCCAAGACCAAGAACTGGGCGGAAAACAAGGATGGGACCATATCGGGCAGCGTCGGGCGCTATTTTTTCAAGATATCGGCCTATTATCTAAACGGCTCCGCGGACCCCAGGAAGGCCCGCATCCACTGTCCCTTTCCCCCTGCATTGGAATGAAGGGCATTTTTTCTTTTTCCGGGATGCTTTTTTAAGCTGCTTTACAATTCTTTACATTGCTGCGCCCTTTGCAGGGAAGCCAAACAGGTTATAATAAAAGACAAAACGCTCTCACTGGCGAATGATGTTTATTTCTTCGGGAATAGAATGTTTGGAGAAATGTTTGGAGACAAGGGTGCTCATCGTCGGGGGAGGGCCCGCGGGGGCGACCGCGGGCAGGTTTTTGGCCGCAAACGGGGTGGACTGCATAATCCTTGAGAGGTTCCCCGGTCAGACAAAACCCTGCGGCGGGGGCATACCGTGCGGGGCCTTCGAAGAGCTTGATCTTCCGGAAAACCTGATAAAAAACAAGGTGAGTTCCCTCAGGGTGTCCCCCCCCAAAAGCGGCCCTTTTGAGATAGCGTTCCGGTCTGGTTACATAGGGATCGTGGAGAGGCGGGAGTTTGACTCCACCTTAAGAGATATGGCGCAGGCGCAGGGAGCAGTGGTCATGGACGGCGAGTTTTTGCGCTTTCTGCCGCCGGAAAACGGACGCCCCGAGCGAGGGATATTATGCGAAGCCAACAGGGGCGGAGAGCGCATTATGGTCCGCTCAGAGCTGGTGATAGCGGCCGATGGCGTAAACTCCAGGGTAAGGACGGCGCTTGGCATGAAGCCCATGTCCAGCCTTTATACCCTGGGCGCGAAACTGCCTATAGACGCAACCATGATGGAAAAGAACTGCTGCGAATTTTATTTTGGCCGTTTTGCCAAAGGGGGATACTCCTGGATATTCCCCGGCGGGGCAAGCGTTTCCGCAGGCACCGGCAGCACCGACCCCGGAAGGCTCAAACCGGCATTTGAGCGCCTGCTTGAGGAAAAGGGCGCAGCCCCGGCTGCGGCCATACAGGGCACACGGGGGTACAGGATACCCCTTTGGGAAGGGCAGCCGCTTATGAAAGACAAGGTGCTTTTCGCCGGCGACTCGGCAGGCCTTGTGATGCCCTTCACCTTCGAGGGCATTTATTATGCGATGCGCTCCGGGCAGCTTGCGGCCCAGGCCATCGCGGAAGGAGACCCCGGGCTCTACAGAAAATTATGGCGGCATAGGTTCCGCTCCAGGTTTCTTCTCATGAAGGGCCTGTGGAGGGCATTTCTTACAACGGAGTCGGGCACGGAGACGCTCATAACCGCCTTCAGGGACGAAAGGGTGCAGCAGACAGCAATAAAGCTTTGGCTTAATAAGACCGGGGAAAGGGGCAGCCTGGCCTCTTTTATCAATGTGCTCAGGAAAAAAGTACTGTTTTGAATTTTTCGCCTTTTTCAAAGTTTGTGATAATTTCGGTCCTGCTGCATATCCTGCTGCTTACGGCGCTGTTCTTTGCCATTAAAAACAGAAAAAAAGCACCGGAAACCCCCATGGTCGCAAGGCTGATAACGCCTGGGGAGCTGAAGCAGCTGCCCATCCCCAAGGTTTTAAAACCCAAACCACAGCGCCCAAAACAAAAAGTTTTTAAAGAGCAGAAAAGGCAACCCCCCGTTAGAAGGATGCCCCTGCCCAGGCTGACCCCCGAGCAACTCAAGGACTTGCGCCTGCACGGCGGCCTGACGCAGGGTTCGCCCAGAATAAT
>JAKAGP010000383.1 GCA_021825785.1 Nitrospirota bacterium | reverse complement strand
GAAAGTGTCCATAATTTGGTCCGGCAGGTTGAAAAACGCCTGATAAACCCGCTTATTACAGAGGATCTGCTGGCAGTCGCGGAATTGTTAAAGGAGCCGCGGGAGATCTACCCGGACCTGAAATACCTATTTATCGTCAGCCCCGGAAAGCGGGTTCTTGCCGGCACATTGGAATTCCCGCTGTCGCGTGATATTGTTGAGGCGAACAAAGTCAACGCGGACGGCTCCTTTGGGGAAGAACTGCTGGAAACTGAAGAGGGACGCATAAGGGACATAGCCGCGCCGATAATGGGCGGCAGGCTTGGAACTCTCAGGATAGGAATCGCGCAGGGCCGCGTAAGACAGGTTGTAAATGCAATGACCGTCCAGCTTATAATATCTATTCTTTTTACGGCGTTAGCCGGCGTGGGAATTTCTTATCTGCTCGCTTTTGTCCTGAATAAGCCGATTACTAATCTGATGAAAGGCGTTGAGCTGGTGGAAAAGGGTGATTTTAATTTCAGGGTCCTGCCGTGGTTTAACGATGAGATTGGCAGGCTGACGGTCGCGTTTAATAATATGGCCGGCACCCTGGGGCGGGAAAAAGCTTTAAAGACGGAGCTTGTGCGCAAGCTGATAACAAGCCAGGAGGAGGAGCGCCAGAGAATTTCAAGGGAATTGCACGACCAGACAAGCCAGACGCTGACCTCAATCAAGATAGGGCTTAAGGTTATGGAAACGCAGGCCTTGCCGCAGGAAGCAATAGCCAAGCTTGAGGAGTTCAGGGGGCTTCTTAATAACTCCCTTAATGAACTACATGAGCTTGCCGTTAATCTGCGTCCGCCCGCCCTCGGGGATTTAGGGCTGCCGCAGATTGTCGGGGAACTGGGGGAAAATTTAAAAAAGACGTTCGGCATAGAGGTCAGATGCTCCATCGAAAAGTATTTCAGAGACAACAGGTTTAAGCCGGAAGTTGAAATCGGGTTGTACAGGATTATCCAGGAAGCTTTTTCTAATATTGAAAAACACTCGGGGGCCGGAGTTGTGCTCGTTGGTTTCAGTAAAAAGGACGGCAAAATACTGATAACAATCAAAGACAACGGCGGGGGGTTCGATTCCTGCCAGCCACTGGCGAAACCCGGCAGAAAACCGCTTGGCCTGTTCGGAATGAAGGAACGCGCCGAGGTCCTCGGCGGGGAGTTCAGCATATGCTCCAGGGCGGGAGGAGGCACGGAAATATCCGTTTCCCTGCCTGTAAATACATGAAAATGACCACGGTGTTGCTGGTCGACGACCATGCCATTCTCAGGTCCGGCCTTAAAATGCTTCTAAACAGTGCGGGGGGTATTAACGTCATCGGCGAAGCCGGCACGGGGCGGGAGGCCGTGGAGAGCTTTAAAAAAATTTCGCCCGATATAGTGCTCCTGGATATAACACTGCCCGACATCAGCGGCCTTGAAGCGGCACGGGAAATCAAGAAAATCAATAAGGCCGCAAAGATACTGGTTTTAACAATGCATAATGATGAAAGTTATGTCCGCGAGTTCATCCGCCTGGGAGTTTCCGGTTATATAGTTAAAAAATCAGCCGATAGCGAGCTGGTAAACGCCATCAAGGCCATAAGCCGGGGGGATATGGTCATTGACCCGTCTTTAACCAAAGCCCTGCTCGCCGAAGCCCCGGAACGGGGTGGAGACAAGCTAAGCGGCAGGGCAGAGGAAGTCTTACGTCTGCTTGTAAGGGGCTATCTGGGAAAGGAAATAGCCGCGCGCCTGAAAATAAGCGTGAAAACCGTGGAAACGTACCGCGCGCGGATTACCGCCAAATTAGGCATTGCCGGCCGGGCCGAACTTTTGCAATATGCGCTGAGGAACGGCTTGTTTAACGCGGATCTGTAGTGTAGGGTAAAGTCCTACGGGCTGGGGGGATTTCCCGACTATCGCGGCTGGATGTGTTTTGCTAAATTTGTCCTTGGTGAAGTTCAAACAACCACCGGAGGACAAAGGAGCCATGAAAAACATATCCCTGAAGCGGTTGCCGGCGCTCGCCGGCATCCTGTTATTTACGGCGGTGAACGGCGTGTGCGCCGCCGAAACGAAGATCGAAGGCATCCTGTTCGCCAATTACGGCCTTTACACTTCGCAGTATAAAACCACGAACGCGCCCGCCTACGACTACAACACGTTCGACGTAGGCCGCATTTATATCGCCGCTAGCAGCAGGTACTCGCCCAATATCACCTCAAAAATAGTGCTGGAAGCCAACTCGCTCACAGCGGGAAACGCGGTTTTTCTTAAGAACGCTTTCCTCCAGTGGAAAAACAATACCGGTTCTCTTACTGTCGAGGGCGGCATGCCGGGAACTCTCTGTATAGGCGCCGAAGAAGCCGTCTGGAAATACAGATTCGTGGAAAAAGTCCAGACGGATCTGGAGGGTGTGCTTAAATCCGCCGATAAAGGCGTAAAAGTAATATATAAACTTCCGAAGGACTACGGTACGGCCGAAGCGATGCTGACCAACGGAGAAGGTTTTAACGCTCTTGAGACCGCGGATTACAGAAATAAGGGAACCAAGGACGGGCAGTTAAGGCTGGCCCTGACCCCGTTTAAGAGCTTTAAGGAATTATCCGTTTCCGGCCAGTACCTCGGCACGGTGGGACTTGCCCGCGTGCGGGAGCGGTTTGTCGGCGGGGCCGCTTACCAGGGTAAAAAGTTCTCGCTTGGCGTTTCAATGTTCAGGTCCGTGGATTTTTCCACTATCAGCGCCTCCGGCGCTTCCACCGGGAAAACCGGGTATTCAGTTTACGGGAACCTGCCGCTCACGGAAAGCCTGAGCTTCTTCTCAAGGCTGGACGTAGTAGACAACAGCCAGCTTGTGTCGAAGAACTACGATAAAAAAACCCTGCTGCTCGCCGGCGTCGCTTATGAACTGGCGAAAGACGTAAAGGTGGCGCTGACCGAGCGCCGCTCAACCCAGGGGCAGGCAACCGCCAGGCGCAGAGACCAGAATATAGTATCACTTGATCTGATGGCTAAATTCTAGGGTGAACAGGGGAACTGTCATGGATAATAAGAAACCTGAAGAAACGAACGGG
>JAKAGP010000382.1 GCA_021825785.1 Nitrospirota bacterium | reverse complement strand
AGCAGCGGCTACCAGCCGTTTATAGATTCTCGCCGCATGCCTATACGCTCAACCGGAGAAGCAATCACGCTGGACCTTTTCCCGGCAGTGCGCTTCAGGTTCAACGGCCTTGTCGGCACCGGGAAATACCCGATGGCCCAATGGTCAATTGAGACTGCCTGCGATAGTGGCTTTACCTCGGTTAAGGAAATTGACCAAAACTCCGTCTGGTCCCCCCACATCCCCATCAAGGTCTACCCCAACCCCATCGCGGACGGGGTGATGAACGTCAAGCTCGACAAGCCGGCTGGGAAGGATGTCAAGCTCTATCTCTACACCCCGCTGGGGCAGAAGGTGGAGGAAATCCCCATACGCGCGGGCGAGCAGGAAGGACGCATCTACCTCGAGGGCCTGGCGACCGGCACATACTGGCTGAAGGAGGAGAGATACGGGCTGCCAGTGGTTATCATCAACAAGTGAGGGGCACCAACGGGACAGAAAACATCAAGTTCCAAATCGTCCACTAGGAAGGTTCGTTTTTCTTCCAAAAGCAATATATTCCCCTTTTGTGTCATATTATCGGTGAGCATGTGCTTAAAACAGGCTGGAAACGGACGGCGGTCATCGTGGCGACAGCCACTGCCATCGGCCTTTCCACCTTCTCCCATGTGAACCGCCAGCCGCTGGTAGGGCCCTCCAAGGCCCCCTCCATCTTTTTCCGCTCCGTGTTGCCGCCCGATTCCACCCCTACGATTAAAAATTCCCCTCCAGACACCTATTCTATGGGCCCCAAAACCAAGACGCTCCCTTCTGCGTCCAAGCCAGTCGTCAATCTGGACACCATCCCCGTCAGGGCGGATGTGGTCAAGAACGAGACGCCTGTCAAGGCCGAGGGTTCGGCCAAGAAAGAGGATTCGGCGGCTGTCAAAGCGAGGCGGGATTCCATACTCGACAAAATGTTCGACAACGCCGATAAGAGGGTTGCGGAAAATGCCACTATCCTTTCTAAGAGTTATCCTCGCCCGCGTCCTGACCGTCAGACATTTGAGCATGCGATGGTCGAGCATGGGCTGGCGGTTCTCGAGACCCGGCTTTATCTGGCCGCGCTAGAGGGTGTTGATGACATTGATGCAATCCGGACGCATCTAATCCAGTATGGAAAGGAAAATGGGATACAAAGTCGCACAACCGAGGTTCTGCGGGTTTTTGATTCAGTCATGGCCATAAAGTAATTATCTCTCAGGCCTCTGTTCTTCTATGTATATCCTCAGACTTTCCCGAAACGGGTCGGTCACTGGCAGTGCATCATAGCGTTCTTTGCAAATGCGTTTTACTTCAGCTGCGGCTCCATCCGGGTCCGCCACCATATGTTCATGAATTGCTGTGGTCTCAATCTCTGCCCAAGTCGAGATGGCCCATGTTGACTTTGGGTTTAACTCCTTCGCTTTCGCTGCATAATCGCGAATCTCAAGCAAAGAGATCTTATCCGGGTTTTCCTTATCTTCAAGGTTGTAAATGTTCTTCATCCCTCTTGCAGCATAGTAATTCGCGAAATACGATTCCTGATTCAGGTCAACGGCTGTCTCATATATTTCAATCGCTTTTCCGTATTCTGCCTTTGCAGCCCCCATATCCTTTGCCTCCATGGCCTTGTCCCCTCTCACTTTATGTATCCAGGCGGCCGCGTCTGCTGCCACGGGGTCAGCCGGGTTCAGTTCGTTGGCCTTCAGCACGTCCTCCTCATACTGCGGCTTGTCTTTATCCCGAATCCTTATTGCGCGCTCGAGGAAAATGAGGCCCCGAAACTCGTCATCGCTGCGGAACAAGAGCGGATCGTAGCGCTGCACCACAGAGGGCGGCCAGTCTGCCGCGCCCTTCTGGGCCTTGTTGATACTTTCATCATAGAGCGATTTGATTTGTTCCTGGAAGTCTTCGTATTCTTGGCCGCACCACTCGGCCGGAATCTTGCCGAGCGGATAAACCTGCCCCATCGCCGCATCCGCCAGAAAGCCGGACACCTCGATGCAGGCGGTAGAATGGCCGGTCATGGAAAGGCCGGACTGGTCTATGGGGCGCAGGGAGAGAATGGAGGGCTTCAGTTTCAGGTGCCGCAGAAGCTCTACGAACAGCAGGGAATACTCTGCGCAGGAGGCAGTGGGGGCCTGGACAGCCAGTGTCTGTTGTTTTGTGACATCTCCATCGGCCTGCTCCATTTTCGTCCTGAAAACCAGCATGGTGGCTATCAATTCCTGCGGGGTCAGGACGGCCTCTTTTCCCTCCTCGTATTGGGACATGCTCCGCAGGGCATTTACAAGCCCGGTCAAAAGTTCCCCGACCTGCTCCGGAGTGCCCTGCGCCATCTGAAGCATCTGCTCCTCGCTCCAGCCGCTCAGGCGGCTTATCTTCTCCATCAGACAGGGCATCAGTTTCTCCATCGGCACCAGCAGGTGAGGGAAGGGCCCCTCCTGCCCCACGGCGATGTCCTCTGGCCGGAGGAGGTCAAAGTTCATCAGTTCCAGCACGGAATGGTTGGCTGTTTCCAGCTGCTGGCGCTTCCATTGCAGAATGGACGAAAAGCCGTCCGTGCTGGAGTGCAGGGAGGGCTGGGAGAACGGGATAGCCGCCAGCCGCAGCGGCGGGATTTCCGGCGGCGGAGGTTTGGCTGGAGGCTCCTCCAGCGGGGCTTGGTTGGAAATAAGCGGAGCGGACGCGGATTGCTCATATCGCTTTAGCACGTCGGAAGTTCGCGCGGGCGATTTATAAAGAGGCTGCTTTTCAGAGATAGGGTGGTGCGAAATCAAATACAAAAAAGACGGGCGGGCAGCCGGCGGGAACTAGGATTGTCCCAACGGGGCAATTATCTGAGATGATGACCGAACGCCCACTTATGTAATATCTGCCCAACGCGCGTCAGTCTTATCTCTCGCGAGATAAAAGGTGAAGCCGGGCCGCCTCCCTCTCAAACAACATTAAATACCCGAAAAGCCCAATACTTTACATGCGGAAAGGGCTCAAAACTCTGGTCGTCCCGGCGTCGGCTGTCGCTCTTCTGTCAGGCGCCGTCCTGCTTTACTCCTCAGTCGCAAGAGCCTTCC
>JAKAGP010000381.1 GCA_021825785.1 Nitrospirota bacterium | reverse complement strand
CCTGTACCCGGCCCCGCCACCAACTCCTTCTCGCCGGTGGGATCTTATGACCCCCCTTGGGACTCTTGCATCCGATGAGTCCCAGGCGAATCTTCAGTCCTTCGGGACAATCCCAACACCTCAAGAATCCGAACTTCCAGATCGGGTACACATCGGTGTCCCTTCATCACCAGGCTCAGATAAGCCGCAGAGATCCCGATCTGCTTGGCCAAATCGCTCTGGGTCCATTCCCGTTGTATCAGCGCAATTCGAACTTCCTTGACCGTGTCCTTATCCAAAAACTATAATCCGCAAAAGGGTTTTTTATTGTTCGAAAAGCTATTCCTTATACCAAAAAGGTATCTTAAGGTTGACTATAAACCAAAATGGAATAAAGGTCAAATGGGACCCGAAGGCCACCGGACAGCGCATCCGGAACCTCCGGGGGCCGTTGACCCAGTCCGAATTGGCAAAACGCATCGGGTGCAATCAGGTGGACATCTCCCGGGCCGAACGGGGGATCCGGCCCCCGTCCATTGAGCTTCTTCTGGCTCTGGCCCTCACCTTCTCCGTCAGCGTCGACTACCTCCTCACCGGAGCCCAAGACGGTGTCGCCGCTGAAGCCTCTCCCGTCTACGGAAACTCCTATGAGCTCCTCTTCATCGGCAATCTCGACTCTCCCTCAAAACGGGCCATCCGGCAGTTGGCCCGCCTTCTTTCTTCGCGTTCTGCCTCCTGATTCCCCAGCACCCCGCCGATCATCCGGCTTCGGCTTGAAGCAAGAACGCTCGATCTCAAGATGAGGAGACAGCCGGTATGCTCTCTTCACGCTTCCTGTAGTGGCCGATCAACACCGCCGCCACCTCCGGGCGGGTCATCTCGGGAGGGGGTGGCAACCCATCTCGAAGCATCTGGCGGACCTTTGTTCCGGACAGAAGGACATGGGAGCTCTCGTCATGTCCGCAGGTCTTGTGGGAGACCATTCCTTCGCAGGTTCGGCAGTAATAGGCGGTATCGAAGAAGATCGGAATGATCCCCAGCTCATCAAAGGAGAACTGGCGCAGAAGGGCATGGGCCTCAAAGGGACCGTAGTAGTTCCCCACTCCGGCATGATCCCGACCCACGATAAAATGGGTGCAACCATAGTTTTTTCTGACCAATGCATGGAAGAGGGCCTCCCTGGGACCGGCATAGCGCATGGCTCCGGGAAAGACCCCCAGGACAACTCTCGTCCGGGGGTAATACCTCTCGAGAAGAACGTTGTAACAATCCATCCGAACGCTGGCAGGAACGTCATCTTCCTTGGTCTCGCCCACAAGGGGGTGAAGGAAGAGGCCATCGACAATCTCAAGCGAACACTTCTGGATATATTCGTGCGCCCGGTGAATGGGATTTCTTGTCTGAAACCCCACGACCGTCTGCCACCCCAGAGTCTCGAAGCGAGCCCGGGATTCGGTCGGCGTGAGGGCAAGAGGGGCAAAGGGGCCCTCCGACCAGTCGTCGAAGACGGTGACCTTTCCCCCGATGGCAAAGGGTCCGGGAAGGCGACCGAGCGCCGCAACCCCGGGATGGGCGGGGTCATTGGTCCGATAGACCTCCTGGGCTTCCCACTCAAGATCCCTCCGAAAGATGTCCGAGACGGTCATGAGCCCCAAAAGACGATCGCTTGTGTCCAAAAGACGCACAACCTCTCCGATCCGGAGCCCCCGAGCCTCCTCCTCCCGAACCGGCAAGACGATGGGAAGAGGGAAGACCAGACCATCCGGGAGCCTCATGCGCTCGACGACCGAATGATAGGTTTTCTCATCCATGAAACCATCGAGCGGGCTCACGGCCCCAATGGCAATGAGGCCGAGGTCCGAGATCTCGCGGGGAGAAAGCCGGATGGCCGGGCGAGTCGCATAGGATCTTGCCATTTCGGCACGGGCGGAGGCCGGGGAGAGTGCCGTAATGAGCCGACCCCCATGAGGGACAGAGAGGAACATCTTGAACTCCTTTAACAAGGATCACCGGTTTCGCCAACAGTGGCCATGAAGACCCTTCCCTTTTGGGAACTCAAGCCTCAACGCATGACCACCCTCTTCATTTCTTCACTGTCTAGCCTTCGAGAAGTTCCTCCGGAACACGCGTGGCAAGCTCAAAGGTCTGATCTTCTTTCCCGTCCACCTGCAGGGTCCAGCGAATGGACTCCCGTCTCAGGCGGGGGAAAAGACGCGCCCCCCTCCCCGCCAGTTCATAGGGAAGAACCACATCCACCGCTCCCACGGGACACATCTTCACGCAGGCATAGCAATCCCAGCAGTCAGCCTGCTCGCGCATCACAGCGAGGCCCCGATCCTCGTCCATCCGGATGAGATTCCCCGGACAGGCAATGACGCAACGAGCCTCCGGCAATTTTTTGCATCCATGGCACAGCGTCTCAGATATGGCAATTCCCATCACAGTCTCCTTCGTTATGCACCTTTTTCAGGACTTCCCCACAGAGCTCCCTGCGGTCACGATCGACTCCTCCCGGAGAGATTCCTGTCCGCTCACGTCCTCCCAGGGAAGGATCTCACCGGAGAGGCTTCGGTGGATGACCCGGACCGTTCCGTCGTCCTCCCGAATCGAATTGATAAAGTGTTCGTAACGGCGATCGGCATTCGGCCAGTCCTGGCGGCTCTGAAATCCCGGCCACCGGGTTTCGCGCCGAGCCAGAAGGTGTTCAACCAGAACTTGGGCCACATCGAGGCGGTCCGCCACCTCATGGGCTCCCATCAGGCCGTAGGCATCCTGAGCCTGTATCCGGCCGAGGTCCTGGCGGAGCGAATCCAGCTTCTTCTTTGCCATGAGAAGGCCGGCCTCATTCATGCGGTAGGAGGTCCTCAGCCCTCCGGCATACTCGTCCATAATCTTTTGCAGGCGACTTTCGGCCTCGTCCGGGCGAATTGAGCCAGCGTTTCCCTTTCCGTTTTTCGACAGAAAGGAAACGGTTCGGTGGAGAAGCTCCCCTTCCACGGACTTTTCCGGGCGGGCAAGACCCGTTTTTTCTTCCCGAATCTCCCGAGAGGCGGCCCGGGCGGCAATGGCCCCTTCAGCGAAGCAGCCGCTCACGAATTTGTAAGGG
>JAKAGP010000380.1 GCA_021825785.1 Nitrospirota bacterium | reverse complement strand
ATATGCCGCGAACCTCAGCCAGAAGGAATACCAGCAGCAGTTGGATGAAGCCATGAAACAGGCGCAGGCCGCCCAGGCAACTACTTCAAAGGTTGATCAGGCAAAAATCCAGGAACAGATCAATCGGGCCATGAAGCAACTCAAGGAGATAAATACGCCCGAAATCCGCCAGCACCTTCAGCAGCAGATCAGGCAACTGGAAAAGCTGAACACCGGGGAAATGCAACGGCACATACAGGAACAAATGAGGCAGATCGAGAAGATGAATACACCTGAAATGCATCAGCAGATGGAAGAAGCCATGAAGCAGCTTCAAAAGATGAACACGCCCGAGATGCGCCAGCGCATGCAGGAGCAGATGGAGCAACTCAAAAAGCTGAATTCCAAGGAGATGCGTCGCCAGATGCAAGCGCAAATGGATCAACTCAGAAAAATGAACACGCCTGAGATGCTGCAGCGAATCGAAGAAGCCATGAAGCAACTGAAGATGGCGCAGATGGCAGCCCCAAAAATCGACGAAGCGAAAATCCGGCAGCAGGTTGATCAGGCCATGGAACAGGCGAAGCTTGCGCAGGAATCCGCGGCCAAAGTGAACAAAGCCGAAATGCAGCGCCAGCTCGAGCAGGCACGGAAGGAAGTCGAGCAGGCCAGGAAAGAAACTCAGGCCGCGAGAGAAGAAGCTAGGAAGGCACAGCAGGAGGCGATGAAAGCCCGGCGTGAAGCCGAAGAGGAACGCAAAGCGGCCAAGCCAGCACCTCCTTTGACGCCAAAACCAGCCCCTGCTCTACCAAAGGAAATCACGCCGCCGCCGGCGCCACCGAAGACTCCTGAATCAGCCGCTATTGTTGGTGGCGTGCCGGGCGGAGTGGCAGGAGGAGTAGTGGGTGAAGTCCCCGGAGGAATCTCCGGCGGCGTGGTCGCCGCTCCACACCCGCCCATGCCAATTACAGCTGCGCCCAATGTAGCTGTGCCACCCACGCCACCTGCGTCACCGGCTCCGCTACCACCGCAAAACTGAAAAAAGCAAGAAAAACCGCAGGTCACGAGGGCCTGCGCTACTTCCGGTGGAGCACAGCCGGGACCGCAATCGAGCGCGCGCCGTTCTTGCCTACTGCGCGCACCGCAAAG
The DNA here is from genome assembly GCA_021825785.1 of Nitrospirota bacterium. Next base: position 1,959 of record JAKAGP010000380.1, on the reverse strand, counting down.
AAGTGGTTGTCGGTAGAAACGTCTTTGAAGACGAAAGTCTCCGGCGATTTTGCGAAGCCGAAAACAGACCACCGAGGATTCGTCGTTTCCCGCCACAGCAATTCGAAGCCTGCGCGTTTGGAATCGTCAGGCGCAGTCCAACTGACTCTAGCGCTGGGCGTCACCACGCCTGTCAGCGCAACGTCAGCGGGCGGCGCGGGGGCCAGGGCGAGCTCGCGCAATGCCTCGGCGTTGTCGCGAGCCACGCGCGCCATGAAATCGAAATTTAGGAACTTCTCCAAGTCGCCGTACTGGACGCCGTTTTCAATGCGCGGCGTCTGATGCTCGTGGTGGTAGTTTTCGAGCGGCTCGGTAAAGCGCACCCCAGGAAGCCCCGCCTCAACAAACGGCATGTGGTCACCGCCACGCCCCAGGCGGTCTTCTCGGAAGATCAGGCGGATGTTGCCGCGCCCGTCAATCTCTTCCACGCGCCTAGCCAGTTCGCGCGAAGGCGAGTCGCCATCGTCGATCTTTCCAAGACCTGAAAACAGGCGCACGCGGTGCGGAGCGCCGGGCGCAAAGTCGGCGCCCACAATGTCGTTGTCCAGCATCCCGCCGATGGTATAGCCCTGCTGTTCAAGGTAATGCAGCAAACGCGTGCCGCCCAGCAATCCCTGCTCTTCACCTGAGACCGTGGCAAACACCAGCGTCGAACGATAATGCCCGCGCGCAAGCAGGCGGGCGCATTCGATGGAAACAGCCGTGCCGGAACCATCGTCGTCAGCGCCGGGCGCGTCCGATTGGGAATCCATAATGTTCGTTGGCATGGAATCAAAATGCCCCGAAACTACGAAAACCGTCTTTGCAAGCGCAGGATCGTCACCGGGCAGAATGGCGTAAACGTTCTCCAGTGGCACCGGCTTGTTGCCTGTGCGCGGCGCCGTGACTTCAAAATGGTCCACCACCACGCGCAGGCGCCCGCCCGATTCTGCCGCAATCTTTTTGAATTCCGATACGATGTGATCGCGGCCGCACCCGATGCCGCGCTTGGGATCAGTCCACGAAGAGAGCGAATGGCGAGTCCCGCAGGAAACCAGGCCATTGATAGTCTCGCGCAGATCGTTGCGGTTTACATCGGCGAGCGTGATCGCCCCCGCCGGCCCGGGCAACGATTTCACCTTGGGCGGCCCGCCGGGAGGCTCAACCGGGTCCTGCGCTGTAGCCGCCCCAGCCACCAGCAAAAACGCCAGCGCGCACGCCAGCATCCATCTTGATTTTCGGAAATAAGATTGCCTGTATGAAAAGATATCCATCGCGCCTCCTGGGTTATCCGAGAACCTGCAAAGTATAACGCTTTTCGGGGAATAACCACGGGCAATGAAATGATGGCGACGGAAAAAATTATGGTGACGGCCACCTGTCTAATCAAAGACGGCGGTCTTATTGCTATAGACAAGCACACGATGTTCCAGGTGGGCGCGCACAGCCTGGGCCAGGACCACCCTTTCCAGGTCGCGCCCTTTTCGGATCAAGTCCTGTACGGAATCGCGATGGCTGATCCGGACGGCGTCCTGAGAGATGATGGGGCCACCGTCGAGTTCTGCGGTAACGTAATGACTGGTAGCTCCAATCAGCTTGACGCCCCGCCGGTAGGCCTGGTGGTAAGGGCGCGGGCCGGCAAAGGCCGGGAGAAAGGAATGATGAATATTGATGATGCGATTGGGGTAGTGCCGCACGAAATCTTCCGAAAGGATTTGCATGTAGCGGGCCAGCACGACGAGGCTGATTTGCCGGCGCTCCAGTTCTGCCCGGATGTCTTTCTCCACGTCGCTTTTGGTCTCGGCGGTGACAGGGAAAACCAGGTATTCAAGCCCATGGCTTTCCACCTGATCTCGCAGGTCAGGGTGGTTGCTGACCACTAGCGAGAAATCAGCAGCCAGTTCGCCGGCCCGGCAACGGTAAAGCAGGTCCTGCAGATCG
>JAKAGP010000379.1 GCA_021825785.1 Nitrospirota bacterium | reverse complement strand
TCAAGGCCGCGCTGGAGCGCGCCGCTTCGCGGTCGTAGAGCCTTGACACCGGCCCTTGCGCCTCGGCAGAACATGCCAACTATCCGGGGAAGGTCTACTCTCAAATAGAGCTATTGAGAAGCAGATGCAATGCGCTCCACAACGGACAGCCGATGAGCGGGCGAGAGGTGACTGTACCGCGCCGACATTGTGATCGTCTTGTGGCCCGCCGCCTCCTGGATTTCCTTGATGCTTGCCCCGGCCATCGCCAGCCAGGAGCAGAAAGTATGCCGGTTGCAGTGCCAGACATACTCTGTGATGCCCGCTTCTTCCATGCAAGGATGGAACCAGGAGCGGGTATCAAAGCTGTTCTTGCTTCCTTCGCGCGGGAAGACAGAATCGGAGGGATGCTGCCTGGGACGACGCAGCGATTCGAGCGCGGCAATCGCATCGGAGTTCAGGTGGACCGTGCGCGCCGAGCCATTCTTTGTTTTGGTCAATTCGATGGCCCGTCGATCCAGATGCACCTGGGACCACGTGCATGTGTACTGCTCACTCAGGCGCATTCCTGTGTGCACGCTCACTACGAATTCGGCCAGGTGCTCAGGGAAGCGTTTCGAGATGACTTTGTGCAGCTTGTCGTATTCCTCGCGGCTGAGAAATCGCAGCCGTCCGGTGCCTTCCTTCCGCTGGCGCACCAGCCGAGCCGGGTTGACCGAGACCTTGCCGTTGCGTACGCCTTCGCGGTAGCAGAGGGAGATGAACGCTTTGTAGCGATTGGCCGTTGCGGCAGTCTTGCAGCGGGCACGAAGCCAGCGTTCCAATTCCTGCGGCGTCAACTCCGCAGCAGGCCGCGAACCCAGGGCCTCGCGCACGATCTCGCCCTTGCTCTTATATCCGCGCTGATCCTTATGATGCGCCGTGAACTCCACAACAGCATCAATCAGCTCACTCACGGTCACAACCTTGGAGTTCCGCAGCTCCGGCAGCTTGCGACCAGCCGCTGCATCGGCCTTGCGGCTCTGGTAGAGCTTGATGGCGTCCGATTTGCGTCCAACTTTTTCACGGTGGCGCTTGCCCGCAGCATAATAATGAATCCACCAGATTCCACTCCCTGCCGGGTTTTCGTAGACGCCGCGCATTGAATCCTCCTGATGGCTGTTATATCGGACAAATGCTACCATGAAGTCCGATATGGCGGCCAGTTTTGCCATGCTACCGAAAGTCTTCAGACAGACCCGAGGAAGTTTTTTCACTTCCGCAAGGGAAGTAAAGTGAATTTATGTCTCGGCTCCGCATTGTGTGCATCAGCGATACCCATGGGCAGCACGCTAAAGTGAGCGTGCCGGACGGGGACTTGCTCATTCACGCTGGAGACTTCATGGCGTTTGGCACGAAGCCAAAGGAGATTATCCAATTCAATCAATGGCTGGGAACTCTGCCTCATCCATACAAGGTTGTAATTGCGGGCAATCACGATGTGATGTTCGAGCGGCATTCGGCAACTGCAAGGGAGTTGCTCAACAATGCGATCTATCTTGAAAACTCCGGCACCGAGATCGCAGGTCTGAAAATCTGGGGATCACCCGTGCAACCCGAATTCAACAACTGGGCCTTCAATGTTGCCCGTGGTGCTGCGATAAGGCGGTATTGGGAGATGATTCCTCCGGACACGGACATTCTGGTTACGCATGGCCCACCTTTTGGAATGTTGGATCAATCCAATTCCTTGTCTGATCATCTCGGGTGCGAGGAGTTGGCAATGGCGGTTGAGAGGATTAGGCCTAAACTTCATGTCTTTGGCCATATTCATGGAGGCCACGGCGATGAAACACGTAACGGGACTCGATTCATCAATGCTTCTTTGGTCAACGAAGGGTATTGGCCCGCCTATGAACCTCATATTGTTGAAATTGGCTAGCGGCGAGGGTGAAAACGCTCAAGCCCTCGAAAAGGAGTCATTGACAGAAAGTAGATTATAGTCGAATAATTATTCGACTATGGTTGAAATCGAGAATGCCTACGAATTCTGCCGCCAAACGCTTGTGGAGCGCCTGAGCGAGACGGCTCCTGGGCGCATCCAAATTCTGACGGGCCCCAGGCAGGTTGGTAAGACGACGTTGCTTCTGGAACTGGTGGAACGCTTCGGCGAGCAGGCTGTCTATGCCGCTGGCGACGATCCGAATGCGGTTTTGCCCGGGTATTGGGAGCGTGTCTGGGCCGATGCCGAGTCGCGTGCACAGCAGGGGACTGCGCTCCTGCTCCTCGATGAGGTGCATCGTTTTCCCCAATGGGCCGCCAAACTCAAGGGCAATTGGGATCGTATTCGCCGCAAGCACACTCCCATCTACGTGGTTGCAACTGGCTCTTCGGCTCTGGGCGTGACGACCGGATCACGTGAGAGTCTGGCGGGGCGTTTTGAAAAGCTCACCTTGAGTCATTGGCCTGCGGCTTCTTTGGCTAGTGTTTTTCATCGCTCGCCGCGCGAGGCCGTGTATGGTTTGGTGCAGTTCGGCTCATACCCAGGAGCGGTCGAGTTCGAGAAGGATCTGCTACGCTGGCGTTCGTATTTACGTGACGCCATTATTGAACCGGCAATCGGTCGTGACGTGCTGGCATTAGGCGCAGTGCGCCGTCCTGCGTTGCTGCGACAGATTTTTGCCGTCGCTGTGGGGTCGCCCGCTCAGGTCGTCTCGCTCCAAAAGATTCAGGGTCAACTTCAGGACAGCGGCGCGCTAGAAACTGTGGCGCATTACCTTGCGTTGTTGGAGGATGCATATCTGATCGCTCCACTGGAGAAATATGCGGCGCAGGCTCTTCGCAGACGCTCATCGCCACCCAAGCTGATCACACTGAACAACGGCCTGCTTACGGCCATGCACCCGGATGGCGCCCCGGACCAGCAGAGGGAGCCGGAGCGTTTTGGCCATTGGATTGAGAATGCCTGCCTGGCCTTTGCAGTCAATCAAGGCCAGCGCGTTACGTACTGGCGCGAGGAGCCGATTGAGGTAGATGCCGTGTTCGAAGGCAGTTGGGGAAGTTGGGCTGTCGAAGTGAAGACTGGCCGCTTCACCGGGCAGGACTTGTATGGGCTATTGGAATTCTGCCG
>JAKAGP010000378.1 GCA_021825785.1 Nitrospirota bacterium | reverse complement strand
AGTAAATCCAGCCGTTGTAGCCCAGTAAGAACGGCACGAACGAGGAGGCTACAAGGAGAATGGTATTTATCAGTATGTAGAGAGCTGTCTTGCTGTCGCCTATTACGCACGGCAGCATCGGCACGCCCGCTTTTTCGTATTCCTCTCTATGAAATATGGCAAAGCTCCAGAAATGCGACGGCGTCCAGAAAAACATAATAACTGCCAGAGCTATCGGCGGCATGCACAGCTCAGGCCTCACGGAAGCGCCTCCGGCAAGGACGGCGAAACTCCCGGCAAGCCCGCCTATTATGATGTTGGTCCAGCTCCTCCTCTTGAGCCATACCGTGTATATGAAGGCGTAGACGAAGGCGCCGAGCGCGAGGTGGAGCGCGACCATGTCATTAAGGGCCTTTACGGCAACGAGCAACGATAGCGCGAAGAGCGTTCCGGCGGCTATGAGCACCGTCCGCCCGCTTATCCCGGCGCCGGAAGGAAGCGGCCTTCTCTTGGTGCGCTTCATGACGGAATCTATGTCGCTATCGAAGTAATGGTTGAAGGCGCTGGCCGAGGCCGAGGCGAGCATCGTGGCGGCGATGAGGAAGGTCATCCTGTAGACCGAGAACCCGCCCGACTGTGTTGCTATGAGGCCGACTATGGCGCTAAAAGTGATGAGACTGCAGATTCTAAGCTTGAAGAGCTTGAGATACTCCCGAGCCGGGATAGCTTGCATTACGGAACCCCTCCGGTCAAGATTTTTTTGGTTAATCACTGTCCTACCGTATCGTATGACTGAAGAGCTAAAAATGACAATTAAGAGACTTTATCGCAACCGATGGTTCAATAGGTCTCGACATCGCTACTTCATTACAAATATCTTGGCTATCCGCGTTTTCGATAACCGGAGTAGATTTTTAAATTACCGTTTGACATGCAGGCCAGAGGCCTGCGGCAATAAAAAGGAGAAACTATGAAATTCCAAGTTTTATCCTTATACAACCTTTTTAGAGGAAAAGCAATATTTTAATGCGTCCAGGGAATCATGACATTTTAAAAGCGCGCCGAGAATACTACCTTGCGCTTGTCGATTCCGTCCAGTCCCCGATCGTACTCGCCTTTTCAAGCGCGGTACCTGGCCTGCCCAAAAGCGTAAGGAGCGCGTTCAGTACAAAGGTTATTCCGCCGGCTATGGCGACAAGGCCGCCAACGCCCATTATGGACATGCCGATGATCTTTCCCATGCTATTGAGATTCTGAGCCGCGCCGTAAGTCTTTCTTGCGACCCCATGCTCTCCGGCTATAAACAGTCCCACGGCAAAAAGAACTATGCCGAGGGTGTAGAGCCATGGTTGAACGGAAGCCATCTTCTTGCTCCAGAGCGCTTTCTTGAAGGCCGGGATTATTTCGTAGAAAAGCCCCATGAATGCTATTGTGACAGCCCCGATTACGCAGTGATAATGAGCAGGTATCTTCGTATTTGTGCCCCGTATAGTCAGGGCTATTATCCCGCCCAATACAAAGATGGCCATTGAAAGCATGAGCGATGAAAACGCTGGATCCTTCCAGCTCTTTCCATTCCGCAGGGCAAGGCCAAGTGTGGCGAGTATAAAAACGGCCGTTGACGGGCCGAGCCCCCACTGCATGAGAGCGGTAAAGCCCGCCTTATAGCCGGGAGAGTTGATGTCCTGCAAGATATATATGAAAGGAGCCGGCAAAATAAAAAGTATATAGATAAGGAAAAGGAGCTTGGATACGCCGGCGCTCAAGGGTTCACGCGATAGCAGCAGCCGCGCCAGGTATACCCATGCCGTTGCCATGGCTATTGTGTTCGCGAACTGAAGCATATGTCCGCCTCCCCAGAAAAAACGTTCGTAGTCCCATATCGGCTCATGCAGTGCCGAAAGGCTATAGCCTGCGATGGCAAAGCAGATGAAGGCCGCAGCAACAGCAATGCCTGCACAGGCCATGCCGAAGGTAACGGACGGCAGAGTTTTCCCAGTGAGCTTGGCTTTTATGAGAGTCCCGAAAGTATTCAGGAGATTTAGTGATATCCCAAGGGCGAAAAGAAGCACTCCGGCATAAAAGGTAGGGGCCGAAAGAAGGGGGATGTAATTAACGATTATCCCTTTGCCCATTCCGAAAAGCGCCGAGAACCCAACAAGAAACATCCCGGCGAAGGCTATGGCCAGGGAAATCCAGCCGAGCGAAGCCGACCAGAGCGTCATGCCAACGTTGCGAGTCGATGTAAGGGTCAGGAGGAAGCCCTCGAAGGCGAGGAACCATATTACTACCGCCATGTCTACGTGTCCGACAAGGGCTACGTAGATATAGTCGCGCCCGAGCGGCAGGAAGTCTTCGATGACCGGCGTCCTTGCCATTGCGACCATAAAAGCGAATATGCCGGCAAAGACGAGCGAAAAAACAGCGAGCCAGAGCCAGCCATAAAGAAGCCTATCCGTTTCATTTTCATTCCTGTATCTGTCCATAATTTTATTCCTTGTTATGAATTGAGGGAGTTTTTCAGATTATACCCCCTGACCGCCGTTTTTTAAAGAAAAATAAACCCGGCCTAATTCCCTCCCTCGACCGGGTTGGAGGGGAGGGAACAATGGGTTCAGGACTCACTTTGCCCTTCCGCGAAAGCGGACAGGCGCGCAATAAAGAACATCAGGGTGAACGGCTTGTATATTATAGATAGTCCAAAATAACCGCCGATAACATGACGGAAATCATTTATTAAACCCCCAAAGGGAATTAATATTTTTATAGGTACGCACTCCGGCGTAAATTAGGGGATACGTAGACGCAAGTGGGATGGATGGAAAATGGCGCGGGGCGATCATTGCCATAAACGCCTTAATGGGCTTGAACGTGGGGCCTCTTCCGGTATATAATGTTTTGATACCAAAAATTTTTTCGGAGGCACCGATATGTTAAGAGAAAAGGTGGAAGAAGCGCTTAACGGGATCAGGCCCGCGCTTCAGGCTGACGGCGGGGACGTGGAGATAGTCGATATCGACGAGAAGGAGGGCATCGTCAAGGTGCAGCTCCAGGGGGCCTGCTCCGGGTGTCCAAGTTCTCAGATAACGCTCGCCATGGGCGTTGAAAGGGCGATAAGAGAC
>JAKAGP010000377.1 GCA_021825785.1 Nitrospirota bacterium | reverse complement strand
GCAGCGGCCGCTAAACAAAAGCTCTAAACAGCCATTTTGGCTTTGATCGGCGGATGGTGCTGGTAGTTTTCTAGCTTGACCCAGTTGTAGATATCGTCTGGAGTCTGGAGTTTTTGCACCTCTATATCAGAGAGGCTCTTGAGCTCCGGGTTGAGCCAGAGTTTGGGCAGAGGCAGAGGTTCGCGAGAGAGCTGCTCCTTCACGGCCTCGAAATGATCGTGATAGATATGGACATCGCCGAGAGTCAGGATGAGTTCGTCCGCCACCAGGCCGGTCATCTGGGCTACAAGGTGGAGCATCAGGGCGTAGGAGGCGATGTTGAAAGGCACTCCCAGGAACATATCACAGCTGCGCTGGAACATGTGCAGGGATAATTTGCCGTTAGTTACAAAGAATTGGTAGATGATATGGCAGGGCGGCAGAGCCATCTCGTCCAGCTCGCCGGGGTTCCAGGCTGAGACGATCAAACGGCGGTCATTGGGATCTTTTTTGATTTTTTCGATTATTTGGGCGAGCTGATCCACGGTGGTGCCGTCAGGTTTGCGCCAGGATCGCCATTGGACGCCGTAGATGCGACCGAGGTCACCATCGAATTTGGCTTTGGGTTTCCAATAATCGGCGTTGGCATTGGCCGTCCAGATTTCGCAGCCAAGTTTCCTGAGGACATTGTTGTCGCTGTTGCCGGACATGAACCAGAAGAGTTCCGCGGCCGCACTGCGGAAAGCCAGCTTCTTGGTGGTGGTAGCCGGGAAGCCGTCAGCCATGCGGAAGCGTAATTGTTTGGTAAAGAGACCTCTGGTCCAGCCATTACGGCCTTCACGATCAGCTCCGGTCTCCATAATCTCCTTGAGGAGTGAGTTGTAGTTGGTCATGGATTTATTATACCTGCTTGTTTTGTTTTTGGCAGTTGCTCTGTTAGGATTATTCCAGAAAACATCACCTACTATGAATAAACCAAAATTCATCACCATCGAGGGAGGAGAGGGCTCAGGCAAATCCTCTCTTTGGCAAGCCATGAAGGCCGAGTTTGGCGATAAGGTCTTGTTTACCCGTGAGCCGGGTGGTTCGCAATACGGCGAAGCTATTCGCGAGACCACGCTCAAAAATCCTCTGGCCGCTACGGCGCCGGCGGAAACAACCCTCTGTCTCATGTTTGCCGCTCGTTTCGACCATCTGGTCAACTTGGTCAGACCGGCGCTTGCTTCAGGGAAATCGGTGGTGTCGGACCGCTTCGATGCCTCATCGTACGCTTACAATGTCCACGCTCAATCCGGCGGCTTGGTCAGCAGACTCTTCTGGCAGTTGCGCCGTCAGTTGATGATCTTGCCGGACCTCTATGTCTACATTGATGTGGAGCCGGAGGAGGGTATGCGTCGAGCCCAGAAACGCAATCAGGCTGGTTCGAGTAGTGGCCATTATGACCACTTCGATGATCGGGCCGTGGCCTTCCATCAGAAAGTCCATGAGGGTTACGAAAAGTTTTTTGGCCGGAGGCGTTGGCTCACTCGCCGACTGCTCGTGCCTATGGTGAGGATCGATGCCAATCGTCCGTTTGCCGAGGTCAAAGCGGACTTCATGGCCTTGATGAAGGAGCAGTTGGGTCTGTGATCTTCCTAGACATTTCTATATTGGATAGCAGTCTGTTGCTCGAGTAGGGTAGCAGACTTTTTCTTTGACCATGATACAATCTAGCCATGAAAGACCCTCAAATCAAAAAGCTTATAGTCACTGAGAAGAAACGCCAAAAGAGCGTGGTCAATCTGATCGCTTCAGAGAACTACGTCTCGGCCGATGTCCTAGAAGCTCTCGGTTCGGAATTGACGAACAAATATGCCGAAGGTTACCCGGGGCGACGCTACTATGGTGGCAATTTGATCACCGACAAGATCGAGCGGTTGTGTGTCGAGCGAGCCCTGAAACTTTTCAAGTTGGGCGCCTCGGAATGGCATGTCAATGTCCAGCCACTCTCCGGTTCGCCGGCCAATCTGGCTGTCTATACCGCACTGGTACCTTTGGGTGGCAAGATTATGGGCATGTCGCTTGATCATGGCGGTCATCTCACTCATGGTCACAAAGTATCTATGACGGGTAAGTCCTGGATCCAAATACCGTACGGTATCGATCCGATCACGGAGACGCTCAACTATGATCAGCTCTTGGAACAGGCTATCGAGGCCAAGCCGCAAATCATCGTGGCGGGCTATACGGCTTATCCGCGCATAATCGATTGGGCCAAATTGCGGAATATCGCTGATGCCTCCGGAGCTTTACTCATGGTCGATATGTCTCATATTGCCGGTCTGGTAGCTGGTGGTGTCTATCCGCCACCTTTCTCATATGCTGATATTGTGACCACGACGACACACAAAACCTTGCGCGGGCCACGCTCGGCCATGATCTTCGTGCGCAAGGATGATCGCGAACTAGACAAGAAGATAGACAAAGCGGTTTTTCCTGGTTTGCAGGGTGGTCCGCACTTGAACCAGATTGCTGCTGTGGCGGTGGCTCTGCGCGAAGCCGATACGCCGGCTTTCCGACGCTACGCTCATCAAGTTCTCAAGAATGCTCAAGTACTCGCAGGTGAACTCAAACAGCGTGGTTGGCGGCTGATCTCAGGTGGCACTGATTCGCACTTGATCCTCGTTGATACCTGGATGGCCAATGTCATCAATGAAAAAGGCGCTGGCGGCGTACCTGGCAGTTTGGCCAGTGAAGTATTGGAGAAAGAAGGCATCATCGTCAACAAAAACGCTATTCCTTTTGATAGTCGGCCGCCGGCCGATCCCTCCGGTATCCGGTTGGGCACAGCCGCCGAGACTACGCGTGGCCGCAAGGAAGCTGATTTTCACAAGATTGCCGTGCGCATTGATGAGCTCTTGAAGAAACAGACCGCCAAGAAAAGCAGCTCGAAAAAATAGACACCAAAATCGGCAAAAAGAATAGCGCGGTTGCTTCTTATCGAAAATTCGATGAAGCAGACCGCGCTGCGACCCCTCACTCGTGCGCGCCCACAAAGGACGATCGGACGCCGCACGAGGAGGGGAGGAGGTACTTGGTGTGCCGCTTTTGGTCCCAGCCAGGACCTACAGCAGACCCGGAAACAC
>JAKAGP010000376.1 GCA_021825785.1 Nitrospirota bacterium | reverse complement strand
GTTGTGCTGTCAATCGCTGCGGGCAAACCGCCAACCGCACGTTCGGGGTGGAAGTCATGGCCAAACAGTCGGTGGTCCGGCACATCAACGAGCGTCGGCTGCTGGCCATCAGGAAACCGGACAGGATTCTTCAGGATGTGCTGTTCCGGACCTCGCCAGCCACGCCTCTTATCATCCACGCGCAGGCCGTGCTGGAGCGCTTCCTGGGCTTCCTTCTGCATCTGGATATTGAGAGTGGTATAGACCCGCAGACCCTTCTGCTGGACAGCCTTCAGGCCGTACTTCTGCTGCAGGAACTGACGGATATCCTCAACAAAATAGGGCGCAACATTCTCATGCCAGCTTCGGATGTGCAGGTCCAGCGGGGTCTTGACGGCCGCCTGGAACTGGGGCTTGCTGATTTTGTCCGTGTCCAGCATTGCGTGCAAGACTTCATTGCGGCGGGCGATTGCATAATGCGGATGGAGAATCGGCCAGTAAAGGGGGCCGCGGGCCATGCCCGCCAGAAGAGCGGCTTCCGGAAGTGTCAGTTGCTCAAGATGTTTTCCAAAATAAAACTCTGCGGCAGCTGCGAAACCATAATTCCCATAACCCATGGGAACCTGGTTGGCGTACATGCTGAATATCTGCGGCTTAGTGAAGCGGCGCTCGATCTGAATGGCCAATAGTGCTTCCTGGATCTTTCGGCGAAAGCTCTTTTCAGGAGTCAGGAAAAGCATCTTGGCGACTTGCTGGGTCAGCGTGCTGGCTCCTTGCGCCTTCTTCCACTCCAGGATATCAGTGACGGCGGCCCGCATGATTCTGAGCACGTCAATTCCCCAGTGGCTTTCGAAATTACGGTCCTCAATGGAAATGACGGCGTTGCGCAGAACGGGTGGAATCTGGTTGTAGGTGACCATCACGCGATGCTCCATCGCAAACCGGGCGATGGGAGTTCCGTCATCGGCAAAAACCTCCGTCATCACGTCTGGGCGGTAATTTTCCAACTGCTGGACTTGCGGAAGGTCAGATGAGTAAACAAAGAAGAGTCCCCCCAGGACTCCTGCTCCTGCGGAAAGAACCACCAGGATCACAAGAACCAGTTGTCCAAAAAACCTGCGGCTTTTGAGCAGTGGGGTCATCCTCCCGCTCTGTGAGCGCTTGGGAGGCCGGAGTTGGGGACCATCCATATATTTGCTTGCCTCTCCACCAATTCTATGGCCACCCGATAAAGACAGTCAAACAAAGAACCGGTTTCGGCAGTTGGTTCAGCACAGGCTGTTCTTTCTGATACTTCGCGTTTTCCCGCGATCAGGAGGACCCTGCCATGAGCTTGCGGCAGATCCGAATGAGCCGTGGGTATGGAATCTGGGAGGGTGAAGAAAGCATGACGAGGTCTCCCTGGCGGAAGCTGCTGTAATACCACTTGGAAAACAGACCCATGTGCTCCCACGACACCGCGTTCGGGAAATCATCTGTGCGATTCAGCAACTCCTCAAAAAGAAGACGGATGCGTTCGTCGAGAGAAAGCGGTGTAGAGACGTTTTCGCCGAGGTCAAGCATGGCAGGTCCGCGCAGCTTGCCCGAACACATCAGAAAAAACGAAAGAGTCTTGGACTGCAATCCGGGCAAAACAATGATGGCGTGAAGTTGGCGAATGTTCCGCACAGGTTCCGGCCTGAGCGCCAGCGCGTCGTGGACTTTTTCTGCTTTGCGGTGCAATTGCGCGGCGCGCTCAAAATCCAGGTCTCCGGAGGCACGGTCCCGTTCCGACTTCAGGCTCCGTTCGAGAGACTGGCCCTCGTTGCCCAGAAATTCGATGACGCGCTCCACTTCCTCGCGATACTCGGCGTCAGTGCAACCCTTGAAGCATGGGGCCATGCACATGCGCATCTGAGAATAGATGCACCCGGGATGGGCAGGGTCGGGTTGAAGGTCCTCCGAGCAGCGCCGGATTTTGAAAAGGTCGAGAAACTCTCCTGCAAAGCGCTCTGCCGCGGCCCGGGAAGGGAATGGCCCGTAGTAGATTGAGCCATCATTGGCGATACGCCGCGTGGGATATACGCGTGGGAAACGATTTTTAAGGTTTAATTTGAGCATGGCGGGAGGTTTGAGGCGCAAACGGGCGCGGTATTGCCGGGGGTAGTAATGGCGGGTCAGGCGGTAGACCAGCCACTGCATCTCGAAACCCGAGCCGGCATACTGATATTCCACGCGCTGCGTTATTTCCCGAAGGTTCAGGAGTCTCGAGCTTGCTTCAGGCTTTCGAAGCACCCGGCGAAGCCGGCGTTGCAAATCGAGCGTCCGGCCGATGTAGGACGGCGTTCCAGGCGTTAGCGTCTTTTCTGGGAAAAGGGCGAACACCGCCGGGCGGTGCTCGAACTGTTCAAAGAAGGGCTCGCTTTCTGCTTTCCGATCAAATTCCAGCGAGTTGTCGAGTCTCATTACTAAGCCCCCCGCGCCTGAGCTGATTCTAGGTTCCAGACAAAAGGGTGGTCAAGCTGCGATGCGCAAAGCACGAAAAGGTTTAGCAGAAAAACAAACGTCCGGAGCTTGAACCAGTACCCGTCGAATTCCGACGGCCGCTCGATGGCGCTGATTCGGGCACCCTGGCTGCGACATGCCCGCCTCTTACTTCCCGCAACCCAGGTAGGAGCGGAACCATTGCAGCGGAAACCGACAAGTCTTCTTATCAAAAATATTTTTTATCGTTAGTAAAAGAATTATTTATTGGACTGGAAATGGCCATCTTCCTAAACTGGCGTGGTTTTTGTGACGAGTCTGAGGTTCCCTGTTGTTCCTCGTAATGCTCCTCTTCCAGGTTCCTTAGCAAGCCGTTTCACTCTGATTTTAGGCGTGTTGGAAACTTTTAATTAAAGTCTGATGTACTTTTATGCAATTTGGGTATAGTATTCGTCACCGTGTAAGGACTGTCAATGGGACTGGAAATGACATCCTCGTGGGTGCCGCTTCGATGGTCACAGGGTCGGTCCGATGAGAAGTTATTGCTCCAGTTTCTGGGCGTGATGAATATCACAATTGGACGTGATTGAAATCACTGCTTCCGATGTTGAATGCGAACAGAATCTGAAACTGTCTGAGGGGGTTTTGTAACCCCTTGACGAACACT
>JAKAGP010000010.1 GCA_021825785.1 Nitrospirota bacterium | reverse complement strand
GGATTGGACTGTTCAGCGCCGCGGCCTTTGGCGTACTTGTGGCCTTGGCCGGCTGCATGCGGGGCATGCAATGCGGCAGGAGCGCTTCCGCCGTGGGCGAAGCGGCCACATCCGCCGTGGTGACAAGCATCGTAAGCATAGTGGTGGCGATGGCGGTGATAACGGTAATATGCCACGTGCTAAACATTTAGGGGTGTTTTAGTTGGGGTGAAAGCGAAAGCTGCTCCGTCTGATGGTATTTATCAAACCGGGAAACTGCCTGATATTTAAATATAGGCGAGCGGAAGGAAAAAAGTTTTTTGGGAAAGCCGGAGCCTCACATCGTGGTACAGGATCTAACACTGGCATACGGAGCCAATATTATCCAGAAAGACCTCTCGTTCACGGTGAACAGGGGTGACATCTTCATCATCATGGGCGGAAGCGGCTGTGGCAAGAGCACGCTTCTTCGCGGCATGGTGGGGCTGCAAAAACCTGTGCGGGGACGTGTGCTGTATAACGGCATAAGTTTCTGGGATACCGGGGAAAAGGAGCGGCAGCGGATAATGAGAAATTTCGGGGTCCTTTATCAAAGCGGAGCCCTGTGGAGTTCCATGACCCTCGCGGAGAATGTGGCTCTCCCTTTGGAGGAGCATACCCGCCTCAGCCCGGATCTGATAAGTGAAATAGTTTCCTTTAAACTCTCGCTGACCGGGCTGGCCGGTTTTGAAGAGTATTACCCTTCAGAGCTCTCCGGAGGTATGAAAAAAAGGGCTGGCCTGGCGCGTGCCATGGCCCTGGATCCCGGCATTCTTTTTTTCGACGAGCCATCCGCCGGATTGGACCCGGTGAGCGCGCGCCTCATGGACAGGCTTATACTGGAACTAAGGGACAGCCTGGGCGCGACGGTGGTAATTGTAACGCACGAGCTGGAGAGCATTTTTGCGGTCGGTAACAATTCGGTCTTCCTCGATGCCGGGACAAAGACAATGATCGCAAGCGGGGACCCAAAGATCCTTCTGGAAAGATCCGGAGATCCAAGGGTGCGGGATTTTCTTACACGCGGGGAAGGGGCACAGGCGGCCAGATGATGCGCCGCCCAGTAAAGAGGGAAGGGCGCCTATTTTATTAAGGGGTTTATTAAAGTGGTTTTTAAAATCATGTTATTGAAAGCGGGAACAAAATGAGTGCGAAGGCCAACAAGAGCCTCATTGGCGCTTTTGTCCTTGGCGCAATAGCCCTTGCCGTGGCCGGGACCGTCATCTTCGGGTCCGGCAGGTTTTTTAATAAGACATATAAGTTTGTGATGTTTTTTCCAGGCTCGGTAAAGGGGCTCTCCGTAGGGGCTCCGGTGATGTTCAGGGGTGTCAAAGTGGGCCAGGTGACAGGCATCAAGGTGAACTTTTATGGAAAAGAGCTGGCCATACTTATCCCTGTATATATAGAGCTTGACCCACGTTCTGGGGTGCTGGCCAGCGGCGAACAGCCCAAAGGCCAATACCTCAAGGCCTTTATTAAAAAAGGACTGCGGGCCCAGCTTCAGCTGCAGAGTTTCATCACGGGGCAGCTTGTGGTAGACCTTGATTTTCATCCCGGCAAACCGGCAATACTGACCGGTCTGGAAAAAAGATATCCAGAGATCCCGGCAATACCGACCCCTATAGAGGAGCTGGCAAAGACGCTCCAGAACCTCAAGCTGGACCAGACCATGAAGAAACTGCAGAGCATCATCGATGGCATGAACCGGGTGGTAAATTCACCCGCTCTGAACAAGGGCATCGCCTCGTTTCAGCAGCTCCTGCTCAGCATGAATACCCTTACAAAAGACATGGATTCCCGGCTGGGTTCAGTGGCGTCGGATTTTAAAGAGACCTCGGGGGCCGCCCGAAAGGCCTTCGCCCAGGCTGAAAAGACATTGGCAATGAAAGAAGGCGCTCCAGGAGAACTGGTCCGGAGCGCCAGGGACACGCTAAAGAGCATGCAGGCCACGCTGGAAGAGACCCGTAAGACGGTCGCAGGCGTCCGGAGCATGACAGAGCAGAACGCAAACGTTGCCTTCGAATTAAACAGAACGCTCGAAGAGATATCCGCGCTTTCGCGCTCCCTGCGCTCTCTGACGGACTACCTGGACCGGCATCCGGAGGCCCTGATAAAAGGCAAAAAAATCCACGGTGGAGACTAAAAAAACATGAGACGATCATTTTTCAGCCTGTTGGCGCTAGAGTGGCTTCTTTTTTTATTTGTCTCCGGTTGCGCCAGCTCGCCTACAAGCAGATTCTATCAATTGAGTTCACTTAAAATGAGTTCACTTAACTCCGGCGCAGCTGGTGCAGGGGAAAAACTGTCAGGCATAAAAACGAAAATCTTTAATATAAAGGTTGGGCCGGTGCAGATACCCGACTATCTTGACAGGCCCCAGATCGTGACGGCCTCCGGGGGAAACGAGCTGAAGCTTGCCGAGTTTGACAGGTGGGCCGGGTCTCTTGAGCAAGACGTAACCCGGGTGATGTCAGAGGACCTTGCAGTCCTTCTGCCAGCGGACCGCTTCCGGGTGGCACAGTGGAGCTCATGGTCCGCCGCGGCGTCGCAATACCAGGTGGCGGTCAATATAATACGTTTTGAAGGCGCTCCCGGCAGATCCGTGCTGCTTAAGGCCCAGTGGACAATATTCAACCGGGAGCACAGGCTTGAAGTCCACGAGGAATCCGTTATCACGGAAGAAGTGCATGGCGCTACATATGGGGCGTTTGTAATGGCCATGAGTAATGCACTTGCTGGTCTGAGCAGGGCCATCGCGGGCTCTATAATGTCCCTTTAATAATACTGTGTGCCCTGTCCTCCGGAACTGCCGCTCCCCGATAATATGCTCATGCCGAAATCTGTTATAAGGTCCTTGATCCCGCCATTGCTGCCGTTTGTCCCGTTCTGGTCGTAAAAGACGTTAACCCCTATCTCCGAGGTCGAGTTGGTAAAGTAATTGTTGGGCGTAAGGGAATTGTCTATGAGCGGCGAGGCCGTCTGTTTTCCGGAGGGGTAGGCGTACCAGTTGCTAACTGGCGCGAACTGGCTGCTCGGGGGCCAGGAGGGGACCCAAGCAGGAGGAGGGGGACTGCTCACGGGATAATAATAGTGGTCCGCTGAGCTTGCGCTCTGTGCGATATATGCTGAAATATTGTTGGTATGAATACCTCCGGAGACGATATCCAGAACCCTGACCACGATAGCGGAGTCCGCAAGCAGGCTCTTGCCATCCGGCGTTACAACGGTGGTTAGTGGGCTGTAATCAAGGAGATAAAAACAGCCGTTCCCAAGCCAATTGTAGCATGTTTGCTTGCTGCCACTGATATACCCCGAATCGCCATTGGCCAGGTATTCCCAGAACACCATGTAAAGCGTGCCGTTTTTCAGCGAATCAAATTCGTACTGCCCTTTGCTGTCCTGGAGAAGCCACCACCAGAGCGGCGCTTGAAGGAATTTTGTGTCGTCTTTCCTGAAGAATGAAACGCCGTAGAAACTTTTTGGAGTGGTCGAGGTAGCGGGCTCATTGACCCTGAACGACAGGCCTATCATGAAAAAGTTCGATTTGCTGTTGTCCACGGTGACCTTTTCCTGGAGCTCATACGACAGGCTCCCGTATGCCAGCCAGGTCTGCCAGAGACTCTGGACCTCCGGGTTGGAGGATGAAAAAGTAAGCAGTCCGCCCGTCTCCAGCTGCGGTATTCCCTGGTTTTTGTACTGCAGTCCGTTGTTCTTGGAATCATAAATAAATTTACCCCCATCGAGGTTTGGGCCGCCCAGGTTGGTGGTCTGGTTCCAATTGGTGTTCAGGTCGGAAAAATTGGATTGGCCCTGGTATGGTGGTGTTGAGGATGCGGCTATGCGTATGATATCCTCCCGTTTGGTCAGAAGCCAGCCGCTTCCGGCGCTGCCTATGGAGGTAAGAGTGGCGGACGTTCCGTTGACGTTGGAGACGGAGAGGGTGAACTGTCCGGTTGAAACCGTATACGTGGGAGTATTCGTCAGACTGCCGCCAAACAGCGCCTTCATGTTGTTCTGGTTGCCGTTGTTCAGGTCAGCCTCAATGAGGGGCATGGCAAACCTTGCGCCCGATTCCGCCAGATAGTAGGCCTTCAGGTTATTATTCTTCATAAGACCGGCCAGCGTTGAGCCGGTTGTCAGGTACGCGACTGCTGCGCCTGCGATAGTTATAACCACAAGCGTAATGATCAATCCTATCAGCAAGGAGCCGCTTTGATCGGTAAGGTCCGTCCGCTTCATAGGTTTTCGGACCTCACCCGCATGGAGAACGTGTTTTGCGGACCGCCGAAGCCTGAAAGGGTGAAACTGAGATTGATTACCTTGTCCCCCGGTGTCCAGGTTGAACTGAATATACCGTTATATGCGCTGGAATAAGTCAGCGCGAAGCCGGACACATTGTCCAGGAGCGTATTGCCGTCAAGCTGAACGGTTTTTGTTGTGCCGGAGAAGGCAAGCGTGTGGCTTGCCGGGCTGCCCCCCCTGTCATTCGTGTAATCAAGCTGTGTGGCGCTGCCCGACGATACCGCAGTTATGATATGGAACTCTTTCTCCAGCCGCAAAGTGGCCGCCTGCACCTTGAGGGCCGTTGTCGAGTTCTGCCTTGTGAGGATAAAACCGTTGGTCACGTTGACTATCCACATGCCGGCCACCGCAAGGATAATGCCGCCGATCACGATGGCCGCTATCATCTCTATCAGGGTGAACCCGCTTTCGTTTCTTGCGATTATCCGTCCCCTCACTCTGACCTCGTTCCTTCCTCTCCCATTGAGAGAGGGTTGGGGTGAGGGATTTTTGTGCATGCGTTTCATTGGCAGCTTGTCCCCTGGGTTCCGCTGGTATAAATTTGCGTCAGCATCTCGCCGATAGTGTCCCTGACAGTTACCTCAAGGCAATTGCTGATGCCAGGGGACGGGACCTTCACATCATTTCCGCCGCTCCATGTTATGAAGTGATTGTCAATGAGAGTTCCCTGCCCGTAGGAGGAGTTCAGGGCGGACCCCTCCGCCCCTAATTTATTTTGCAGACCCTGGAGGTTCGAGCTGTAATTTGCCAGATAGTCGGCGGTTACGTTTTCCATTGCCGACTGGGCGGTCATTGCCGCCTCAAGACGGGTGATGGGAGTTGCGCTTCCCGTGATGGCAGGGCCGAAGTAGGTGTAGACCATGGATGCAAGGATAGCAACCACAACTATGGTAATGATCACCTCTATCAGGGTAAATCCTTCCTTGCCACGGCGCTGCATGTCTTTCACGGTATGAATCCCGTATCGGCAGTTACCATAATGGAGGCGGTTTGAGAGCCAACGGTAAGCGTAATGGAGGGTGTGTTGCCGATAGGACTCCCCCATGTGTCAAAGTTTATCGCCTCCGGTGTTGCGGTTATGCCGGACGGAAACGAATGTGTCGCGGAGTTGTCGCCAGGCAGGTTGGGAACCGCCGGACAATTGCTTCCGGTGCAGACAAGCGTGTAAGAGCCGCTGCCCACATTGATCCCCCATGTGTCGGGCGCAATGTCACCCATGGCCTTTATCTGGGCGAAGCGGAGGTTGTTCTTTAGTATCGCGGCCTCCGAATTCACGTTTAGCGAGGAGGTATCCATGGCGTGTGAAATGGCTATGGCGGCCATGATACCTATGATCACCAGCACCGCGATCAGCTCTATCATGGTGAACCCTCCGTTATCGTCAGGACCCGGAAACATATCATTGATATGCCGGCAGCATACCCGTTCAATAAGCTTCCGGGTAATGCCGCCGGCAGACAATCTTTTTTATTGCACGGTTATTGTATTGCTCAAGGCTGCCGAAGGGACGCTGCCAAGCCAGGATGGCGAGGTCGTGGCCAAGGTAATATCGATACTGCAGGGGTGCGCACCCACGCTCGTACAGCCTGTGTAACTTGAGACAGTGAAATCCCCAAGATTGGTTGCGGGAGCGATATTGCCACCTTGAATGTTGGTGCATGTCCATGCGCTGCTGCTAAATTTAATAGTGCTGGGAGTGCACCCGTTGATGATCGCAGCCGCATAGGACATCGTGACATTCGCTTTCGCTGCGGCCAACGCACCCTGCACTGCGGCAGTCCTAGCCCTGTCCTGCGCGTCCATATACCTGGGAATGGCAACGGCCGCCAGTATGCCGATTATCACGATCACGGCTATCATCTCGATGAGGGTAAAACCGCCCTCGCTCCCCAGAATCATTTTCATTTTTTTCATTTTGTCTCCTTTTAGTTTTACGGAAAATAAAGTAAAATCCCTCGTTATTTGACCATCTTCGTCATGTCCCACATGGGCATGAATACCGCCAGGGCAAAAAAACCGACTACAACAGCCAGCGCCAGTGTCAGCGCGGGCGTGATCAGATCCGCCAGCCGGCTTACCGCATACCTCACCTCCTCATCGTAATGGACCGCTATTTCCTTTAGCATTCCTTCAAGGTCGCCTGATTCCTCTCCGATGGCAACCATGCTTACCACCATGGGGGTAAAAAATTTCGCCTCGGACAATGGGCCGGCGAGGCCCTTTCCCTCAACCATCTGCCCTTTTATGGCCTCGAAGGCCCTGGCGATGGCCGAGTTGCCGATGGTGCCTGAAAGTATCGTCAGGGCGCTGATCACAGGCACGCCGCTTGAAAGCAGTATCGCAAGGATGCTTGAAAACCGTGAGACCGCCGCCTTGACGAACATGGGGCCGAAAACCGGGAGGCGCAGCAGGAAGGAGTCCTTCACGAACCTGCCGTTTTCAGTCTTGAGATACGTTCTTAGCCCGGCCAGAAAGCAGACGGCCCCGATCAATATAACATACCAATGCCCTATCAGGGCATCATGCATGGAGATGGCTATCCGCGTGGGCAGAGGCAGAGTGATGCGCGCCTTCGAAAATACCGCGGCGAACTTTGGGATCACGAAGGTGAGGAGGAAAAAAAACGCCCCCGCAAGTGTTATGACCACAACCACCGGATATTGCATCGCGGAGCGGATGTCCGATTTCACCTTCTCTTCATGCTCCAGCATGTAGGAGAGCCTTTCCAGCACCTCCGGGATCTTGCCGCTTGCCTCCCCGGCGCCTATCATGTTGCAATAGAGGGGTGAGAAGATGGCGGGATGCTTCTCCATGGCTTCCTTGAGGGTCAACCCCTGGCTTATGTCCTCACGCATGCCTGAAACAGCTTTTTTTAACAGGCTGTTTTCGGTCTGCATCTCAAGCACTTCCAACAGGCGAAGGGCTGGAATGCCAGCGCTGAACATCGAGCGGAACTGCTTGGAGAACAGGACCAGCTCCCGGGTTTTCACTTTCTGGGTGAACCCGCCCATGCCCTTCTTCACGGAAAGGCCGCCTTTTTCCTTTGCGGGCGCAACCTGCACCGGTATAAGCCCGCCTGAAGCAACGGCCTCTTTGGCCGCCTGTTCCGAGGCGGCGTCAATGGTCCCTTTTATGACGTTTCCAAGATTGTTTATCGCCTGGTAAGAATAGTTCATATTTTCTCTTTTTTATTTTTACGACATTACCGTCGCCTGCGCTTCCTCGAGCGTGGTGATGCCTTTGGCCACTTTGTCCGTTGCGTCCTGCTTCAGGGTCCTCATAATGCCGGATGAGACCGCTTCGCGCGTCATTTCCTGTGCCGGGGCCTTCTTCAGTATCATCTCCTGCATGGTCTCATTGTTCACAAGGACCTCGAAAATGCCTGTCCTGCCCATAAAACCGGTCTGCATGCACTGCTGGCAGCCTCTTCCACGCATAAAGGTAGCTCCTTCCACCCGGTCCAGACCCCAGGAAGCGAGCGCTTTTGCGTGGGGCGTATACGGCTCCTTGCAGTAGGGACATATAGTCCTGACCAGCCTTTGCGCAAAAGAAACCAGGAGGATCGAGGAAACAAGGTAAGGCTCGATGCCCATATCCACGAGCCTGGAAACGGCGCCGGCGGCGTCGTTTGTGTGCATGGTGCTAAGCAGCCGGTGCCCTGTCTGCGCAGCCCTGACGGCGATGGCGGCGGTTTCGCTGTCACGTATCTCGCCCACCATTATCACATCCGGGTCCTGGCGGAGTATCGCCCTCAGTCCGCTGGCAAAGGTCATTCCAGCCTTCGCATTGAGCTGTATCTGGCGGATGCTCTCGATCTTGTACTCCACGGGATCCTCAAGGGTCACTATATGTACGTCGGGAGTATCTATCTGCTGGATAATGGCGTACAGGCTGCTCGTTTTGCCGCTGCCGGTCGGGCCTGTGCTGAGGACCATCCCGTAGGGTTTTTGGACCATCCCCCTCACCCTTTCCGCATCCGCCTCCGACATCCCAAGCCTGTCGAGCGTTAAAATGCCCAAACTGGTGTCCAGGAGCCTGAGCACAAGGTTTTCGCCGTGAAGCGTCGGTACGGTCGAGGCCCTTACATTTATCATCCTGTTGCCCAGGCGGAGCGTGAAACGCCCGTCCTGGGGGACCCTGGACTGGGTTATGTCCATGCCCGACAATATCTTTATGCGCGCCACCACCGGCAGGAACATCGATTTGGGGGGCGCCGGCATGCTGTTTAGCCTGCCATCGATCCTGAACCGTAACTGGAGGCCGTTTTGCTGCGGGCTTATGTGGATATCGCTTGCCCTTTCCTGTATCGCATTGGCGAAGATGGAGTTCACCAGCCGTATGACGGCCGGGGTGTTGCCCATGTCCTGCGTCGAGGAGACCTGGATATCCTCCAGGTTCTCCTCCGCTTTTTCAATGGCGAATCTTTCCTCCCCTTCCATGGAGGTCACAACGCCGCCCAGCCCCATCTGGGACGAATAGAGTAACTTGTGCAGCTTCGTCAATTCCATTTCCGTGCAGATGACGGGCTCCACTTCACAGTCCGTCCGGTCCTCAATGGAGTCCATTGCAATAATATCGAGAGGGTCCGTTGTGGCGACGACAAGGAGGCGGCCCTTCCGCTGCAAGGGCGCTACCTGGCATTTCTGGGCCATGTCAAAAGGTATGAGCTCGGCAAGCCCTATATTCACCGGGAACAGGTCCGGATGGTACCTCTTTACCTTCAACTGCCCGCACAGCAGCTCGCATATCTGTATTTCGGACACAATTCCGCGCTGAACGAGATATTGCCCCAGTTTAAGACCAGAGCCTCTTTGGCCCTGGAGGGCTTTCTCCAGCCCGGCCGCGGTCAGAATCCCGCTTTCGGTGAGCATCTCCCCCAAGCGTTTCGTTACTATCATGCGCGGCCCCGTATCATCATTTCCAGTGCTCCGTCTTTTCCATTGCTCCGCCGGGCCGCGCTCACTTTTTCAGGGTCGCGGCCTGCGCGGCCACCGGGGCTTCCCTGGGCAAAATGTACGGGGTAATGAAAATAAGCACCTGGTTCATAGTATTGTCCTTGTGTTCCCCCTTGAAAAGCCATCCGAGAAACGGTATATCCTTCAGGAACGGCACCCCGTTTACGTTGGACGACAAATTCTGGCTGGTCAACCCGGATATTACCACGGTTTCTCCGTTTTTAACGATCAGGGTCGTTTCGGTCTGCTTTTGCAGAATGAAAGGGTTTCCCTGCACCTCACGCGACGTGTCGACATCATCTTTGTTGATGACGACAGACATTTTCAGGTTGCCGCCGTTAATGATATGCGGGGTGATCTCCAGTTTGAGGGCGGCATCGACAAAGTTTACCGTGGGCGTAGTGGACGATCCGGAAAATGTGTACGTCACATAAGGGACCCGGGTGCCGCTCTGGGTGAACGCCTTCTGGTTGTCCAGTGTAGTTATGGACGGGCTCGATATGATGTTTACCTTCCCCTCCGTTTGCAGGGCCTGCAATTGCGCATCCAGAATGTTGCCTGTAAGGCTTCCGTACAGGAACCCCAGCGATCCTATGCCGTTATTGAGAATTGTGGATTGCGGGACCGGGAAATTTACGCCGTAGCCCTGCTGGCTGATGCCCGTTGCGCCCGACGTTGGAGTGAACGAAGGCGTTACCGTGCCGCCTCCCGAAGTGCTTGTGCCGGAGCCAGAGGACCCGGATGACAGAACATTGCCGGCTGAGCCTCCCGGCGTTACCCATATCTTGTTGTTGCCGTTCGCGTTTGTCATCAGTATCCCGCCCCACTGAATGCCGAGGTCCCGTGCCTCTTCCCTGGTTGTCTCAACTATATTGGCGCGTATCAGGATCTGCCCGGTGGGCCTGTCAATACTTTTTATTACGGAGAGCATTTTTTTCGCGTCATCGGGCGTGGCATGGATTATAAGGGAGTTGCTGTAATTGTCCACGAGCACCGAGCCCCTGACGGATTTTGAGCCTTCGTCCTGCAACAATTTCTGCAGGTTGTTCTGCAGCCCCTTGGCATCGGCATAGTTTATGGGGACAACGACGGTTGTAAGAGGGCTCTCCGCCTCCAGCTTCCTCTGGACCGCTTCGGCCTTTAGGGACTGCTCCATATCCTCCAGGGTAAGAACGCGAAGGATATCGCCCTGCCAGACATAACTTAAACCGTAGGATTTGAGCAGACTGAGGAAGGCCTGGTTCCATGGGACCTCCGTAAAATCAATGCTTGTGGTCCCCTTCACATCATCCGGCACAAGAAGGTTCACGCCGGTGGATACCGCCAGCGCGCGCAATATGGATTTCACATCGGCGTCACGCATCTTCAGGCTGACCTTTTGCGTGGGCAGCGGTCTGAGCTGGAGCCCGGCAGTCCCGTTCTTTGTGCCATTTGTGGAGTTGGCGATAGACGTATTGCTTTCAACGAGGGCGTTGTTTTCAACAGGGGAGGGTGAAAAGCCCTTGGATGTCCTTGCGAGTTTCTCCCACTTTTCAAAGCCCGGGAACGGGGCCTTGGCGGCCTGGCGGTTGCCCGCGCACCCGCTGGCAAGCATTATGAAAAAAACGAAAATAAAAAGAAGCGGCAATGGCGTACGTGGTTCCCGGCGCGGCATCCCCCCCCTTTTGCACTTGTCCTGATACCCGCTTTTATTCAAGTTCAAATTCCCGTCTCCAGTTGAGATAAAGGCACCTCAAACTCCGATCCGTCCCTTCTGTTTTTTATCATGACTTTGGCAGACGATATCTTTTTCACAAAAAAACCTTTCTCTTCAAGCTGATCGCCCGCCATGTATTCCCTGCCATTAATAATGGCAACCCTGTGGTTTCCCCTTTGCACATAACCGTTGTATGCAAAGTTGGGCCGAGGCGCCGGGCTGTCTTTCTCCGCGCTTTCGCTTTCCGTCCAGTTTTTTCCTGAAAAGGGATCGCGGCCCCAGTTGCTTTCCGCCAGGCGCACCACGTATGAATCGTATGTGCCTGGCCGTCCGCTGGCCAGCTGGGCGGACGTTTGCGCAATGAACGCCCTCAGTTCCCCTTCCCTGGCCGCGGCATCCGGCCCCGCCGTCACACCACCTGCCATCACACCCGGATGTTGCCTTGCCTTGCTGCCAGCCAGATTGAACAGGCCGTACAGGGAAAAAAGTACGGCTGCCGCCACTATGATCATCTGTCTTTTTTTGGGGTCCATAAATAAATTAAAATCCCTTCTCAACTCTGTGCCAGCATGATCTTTGCTCCAAAGTCGAGCGTCCGCCCGTCCGCCTCCTTCTCTATAGAAAGAGACGCGATATTTTCCACATATGGCAGCGCGTAAATATTGATCAGGAACGTCCTGAAGTTTTCAAAACTGCCTTTGAAAGAGACATTAACGGCAAAGGTGGCTGCGCCCTGTCCGGCATTCCCGGCGGCATTGTTCAAATCCGGGTCGATGTTCACGTCCCTCATTGCCGAACTCCTGGAGATATCCCTTATCTTCATCAGCGCTCCGCCAAGGTCCGCCAGCTTGAGCCCGGTTTTCGCCAGTTCGGGCTCGCCATCTATAACGGCAAGCGGGCGGGCGGGGTCTTTCCCTGATATTTTTATTTTCACCGGACCGGAATTTGAGGCCTTTCCCAGGGTTGCATAAAGGGGCAAAAGGCTGCTGCGTTCATCCAGCTCCCGGTGCACCTCACGGATCTTTTTGCCCAGATGTCCCAAGACGAGGCTTCCCGGTACAACGGCGGCCATTAAAAAAACGATCACGGCCGCAAGGCTCATAGCAAGCTTCCGTACGCATTCTTCCGGGATATGGAGCGCCCCGGCGATCTTTTTTCTCATTTGCCCTGCCCGATCTTCAGGTCAAGCTCGAAGGGCAGAACTGCGCCATGTCCCGTGCGCTCGATCTTGCCCGCCTGGACGTTTACGCCGGAAAAAAGCGGCGACGATCTAAGCCCCATCACGTATGAGGCCAGTTCCGGTTCAAGCATGTCCCGGTTGCCTCTGACAACCCCTGTTACGACAGCCGAGTTCTCCGCCGTGCCGGAAGCGGCATTTTTCGTGTCATTTGCTGTCCCTGACTTTCCGGAAAGGCTGGCCTTTAAGCTTGTGAGGGTTACAGACGCAGGGGTGAGGGAAGACAGATCCCCGATAAGGGCGATTCCCGTGTATCTCCCGCTTAATTTTGCGTATGCCCGCGCCTTCATATTTGAGGCAGAGGCCATCCTGGCAATGGTTTTCTCGCTTATTGGACGGCTTTTTTGGAGCTGTTTTTCAAGTCTTGACAGTTCGGCCTTTTCCCGCGTGGCTCCGCGCCATTCATGCGCCGCGATGGCCGAGCAAACAAGCAGTGAACCGGCCAAGGCCAATATGATCATCCGGTTAAAACTGGCGATATACTCCGCTTTTTTCCTTTCCTTATAGGACCGGATAAAATTTGGCGTATAGGTTTTATCTGAAAGGGCCAGGCCAAAAGCCGGAACCAATGCGGTCCTGTCCTCCAGGCTGCTTTCCTGCAATACTTCTTTAAGGGGGTCGAAAAAGACGCACCCCACGCCCAGATGCCTGCCGAAATGGCCGGCCATGGCCTGGCAGGGCATTAGGCTTGAAATATATATCTTTTCAACCCTCCCGTGTCCCTGCGTCCCCTCGAAATGTTTGAAAGTCCGCTCCATTTGCCGGGTAAACCTTTCCATTACAGGGGCGATCAATTTTTCGACATCTTCCCGGTTGAACTTTTGCCCGCTTTCAAGGCCAAGGGGGCCTC
>JAKAGP010000375.1 GCA_021825785.1 Nitrospirota bacterium | reverse complement strand
CGTCTCCTCCTTTAAGGTCAAGGGGATCATGGAGGCCACCGGCATGGATTTCTTTGACCGTTCCGTCTTCATGACAATGAATGCGGCATACAGTATGGCCGGCGAGTCCCAATCCAGGGCCATACAGCCCATCTCCATCAACAGGAATCAGATCTCGGCCGTTCTGGTAAAAGACGCGGCCGGGTACAGCCCGGACAGGGTCGCCATAAAGATAGAGAGCGCCATCCCCGGCATCAAGGCGATCGCATCCGGCAAGGTCATAAGCACGGTCAGGAACCAGCTTGCTGGCCTGCTCAAGGGGATCGTTGCGGCCAGCTTCATCATATGGGTGCTGGCGCTTTTGATGATGGGCTTCGCCTTTTATATGATAGTCAATGAAAGGCAGAGGGAGCTTGGCCTTATGATGGCCATGGGGGCAAAAAAACGGCACATCTTCGGGCTCATAATGAACGAGGCCATCTGGATATCCCTGCCTGGAGGCATACTTGGCCTTGCCGTAGGCTCCGCGCTGCTTTATCTTTTCAAAGACATGCTGCGCAACAGCATGAAGCTGCCTTACCTGCTGCCCGGCGCGCAGACACTGGCGGAGCTTGTGGTGGGTGCAGTGGTCTTTGCCGTGCTCACGGGGATACTTTCATCCCTCATACCGGCGGCAATGGCAAGCAGGATGGAACCTTATGAAGCGGTAAGAAAAGGGGAATGAGAGGAAAATGGAACAAAAACTTTTCTCAGGTTTTCTCAGGTCCGCAGGGGCGGCAGGCCTGTGCGTGGCGCTTGCATGCGCTCTGCCTGTTTTGTCCTCCTGCGCCAAAAAGAAAGAGCAGCCTAAAGTGCTGGGACCTTCCGAGTCGAATGCCGTCCTGCAGCAGTTTCACGCCCTGAAAAAACACCTCCAGCAAAACCCGAACGATGCTGAGGCCTGGTACGACCTTGCGGACATATACGACCAGAACAACCTGTTTGACAAGGCTGCGGAGGCCTATAAAAAGGCCGCGCAACTGAAGCCCGAAGGCTATACGTACCTGAAGCTTGGAATGTCCTATGACGCATCGAACAAACCGGAAGAGGCTGTCCCCGCCTATGAAAAGGCCGTCAAAATGATGCCTTTCTATGCCGTAGCCTACAATAACCTTGGGGTGGCGTACAGCAAGACGGGGAAGAACAACAAGGCTATAGCCGCTTTTAAAAAGGCCATCAAACTGAACCCCCGCTATGCCACGGCAAGATATGACCTGGGTTACGCGTATCTGAAGCAGGCCGATAAAAAGGGGGCCATGAAGCAGTACGAGGCCCTGGAGAAGCTCGACCAGGGAATGGC
Source organism: Nitrospirota bacterium (assembly GCA_021825785.1). Next base: position 1,803 of record JAKAGP010000375.1, on the reverse strand, counting down.
GGATGACCTTATGGGAAAAATCAAGTCCGGCAAGAGCGCCGCGGAAGCGGCAGGCGCATAGGAAGGAGAGCAGGGGAATGCCTCAAGTTGTCATAGAGCACCTGAGCAAGGTTTTCAAGATAGGGGACTCGCAGTTCACGGCGGTTCACGACGCAAACATGACCATGGAAAAAGGAGACTTCATATCCATCATGGGGCACTCCGGCTCCGGCAAAACGACATTGCTTTCGATCCTGGGCGGCGTATTGAACCCCAGCACCGGCCACATCTATGTGGACGGGCAGGACGTGTACAGCATGGGTGACAGCGGACTGGCTGATTACAGAGCGTCCAAAATAGGTTTCGTTTTCCAGTTCTCTTCACTGGTGCCCGTCCTGACCGCGAAGGAAAACCTACTGCTGCCCACCATCTTTTCCCCGAACCGCAACGGCGGCAGGGAAAAACGGGCGCTGGAATACCTTGAGCTTGTAGGTCTTGCCGACAGGGCCAATTCGCGCCCCTTCCAGCTTTCAGGCGGCCAGCGCCGCAGGGTGGCGATAGCCAGAGCCATTATGAACAGGCCAGAGCTGCTTCTGGCCGATGAGCCTACAGGCGACCTTGACGAAGAGACCGAGGCGGAAGTGATGGAGTTTTTTGACAGGATCAACCGGGATATGGGAATAACCTTCGTTCTTGTCACTCACGACAGGATTCTGGCGGAGAAGGCCAAACGGAGGTTCAGGATGCACGCGGGGAAGCTCAGCGATGTCTCGCAGGACACTGGCCGTGTGGCTGCTGCCAGAACCGTCTGAGATAAAAAAATGGCTATTTAGGGATTCCTATGGATACGTCCTTTTTTATTAATCCCACCCTTCCCTCCCTATATAGTATGGGGCTCCGCCCCTTTCCCCCCCCAAAAAGGGCAAGCCGTGAAACCAGGAGAACGCCAAAAAATTCAAGCTGCTATTTTTATTTTGGTTTTTAAATTTTTCCGTCAGACGATCTTGCCGTCTACCAGGGAGATGACCCTTTTGCACCTGCCCGAGAGGTCCTTGTCATGCGTGGCTATTACAAAGGTAATGCCTTTTTGGGCGTTCAGCCGGGAAAGGAGATCAAAGAGCTCCTGCCCGGTCCGGGTGTCCAGGTTGCCGGTGGGCTCGTCTGCAAGCACGACGTCAGGGTTCAGAAAAAGCGCCCTGGCCACGGCCACTCTTTGCTGTTCTCCCCCGGAAAGCTCCCCCGGCCTGTGATGGAGTCTGCCTTTAAGACCCAGTTCCTGCAGAAGCCCCCTGGCGCGATCCTTTAATTCCTCCCGGTCCGCCTTTCCGGCAAGGAGACCCGGCATCATCACATTCTCAAGGGCGGTAAACTCCGGCAGCAGATGGTGGAACTGAAAAACGAACCCCACCCTCCTGTTCCGGAACTCCGTTATGGCTTTCTCGGAAAGCCTGAACACGTCGGTGCCGTCGTGCAGCACCTGCCCGCCAGTCGGCCGGTCCAGGGTGCCCAGTATATGGAGGAGCGTGCTTTTGCCCACTCCGGAGGCCCCCACAAGGGCTACCATCTCCCCGTTTTTTATCGTGAGGTCTATGTCTTTAAGGACATTGAGCTCTCCGGCCGGATGCCTGAATGTTTTTTGAAGCCCCTTTGTTTCTATCAAATCAAAAATTCCCCATCAACTTTAAGGCAAATCAAAAATTCTCTGTCAAAAAAATTTTTTTATTTTTTTGTTTTTTCCCGTCTAAACCAGCTGGGACATCTCTTTTATCTGTTGGAGTTTCTTCAATGCCTTGCCGGAATCAACCGCCTCCGCGGCCATATCGA
>JAKAGP010000374.1 GCA_021825785.1 Nitrospirota bacterium | reverse complement strand
ACTTCCTTGCTTCCTCGTCCATACAATCCTCCTAAATGAAGTAGTTTAAACGTTTTCTCCATTTCAGAGGATTGACACAGTTCAGCTAACAGACCCTTTCTAGCGTATATAAGACCTGATCCTCTTTTTGCTTTTTACTTACTGCACGGCCCCGGCATCTTTAAGCAATTGAACAATTTTATCATGGTGCATTTCTTTGGCGATAAAGAGTGCCGTATAACCGGTATTGTCCATTATGTTTACTGCCGCACCATTCTTTAGCAGAAGCTTTGTAACTTCTAATCCGCCGCCATAAGCCGCCCTCATCAGTGGTGTTTCGCCGAAATTATTCCTCGCGTTTATGGATGCTCCTTTACTTATAAGGAGCTTTGCGATATCAGCATTGCCCTTCAAGGCCGCCTGTATCAGAGCCGTTTCTCCGTCTTTAGCCTGAGAATTAACGTCAGCTCCGTTATCTATAAGCAGCTTCGTTATCTCTGCATTTCCCCGAGCGACCATACGCTGCAGTACCGTGTAACCATAATTATCTTTTTCGTTTAGGTACGCACCCTTTTTTATCAGGAGTTTCAGAATTTTTATTTGTTCATCGCGGCTCTTTCCAAACTGTCTTCCTCCCCATTCAGCAGCAAACAATAGCGCTGTATCGCCCTCAAAATTTCTAGCGTTTACGTCAGCGCCATTGCTAATCAGAAGCTTTGCAATTTCTGTGTTTCCTTCATTTGCCGCTAGCATCAGAGCAGTTTGGCCAGCATCGTTTTTCGCGTTTACTTGAGCGCCTTTATCTATCAGAAGCTTCGCTATTTCAAGTTGATTTGCGGAAACCGCCTCCATCAATGCCGTTTGATTCAGTGATCTGAAGCCCCACTCCCATGGCAAGCCGCCTTTGGGTTTCCTTGCGTTTACATTTGCGCCCTTATTAAGCAAGTCTTTCATAAGCGCCAAATTGCCTTTCCTGATCGTCAGAAACAACATGTACTTAAGGTCGCTCTCCTCCGGTTCCGCCCCGGCGGCCTTGAGCATTTGAACTATTTCATCGAAATATTCTGGCGCACGTTCGATAAGTGCATTTTTTTCGGCAAAACTAAGCGCCGTATTGCCATTTTTGTCCTTTGCGTTCACAGCAGCATGCGCGGCTATCAATTGCCTAACAATATCTGCCGCACCCCTATAGGCCGCAAGCATCAACGCCGTTCTGCCGTCACTGGCCTCTATATTCACGTCCGCGCCGGAGTTTATAAGGAGGCGCGAAATATTTTCAAACCCGCATCCAGCTGCATCCATCAGTGCCGTCCAGCCAGCATTATTTTTCGCGTTAACGTCAGCGCCTCTATCAATCAGAAGTTTCGTAATATCCGTAGGGGGCTCACCGAGGGGCACATGGAGTCCATGATCAATACCCTTGCAGGCAACCAATATTAACGGTGTATTGCCACTGCTATCTCGCGCGTTTACATCCGCTCCCTTGTCAAGCAGCGCCTTTATACTGTCAACATCAACGCCCCTGAAGCCTACATCACGCTTTACAGCAGCCAAAAGCTGGTCATCAATCTGTCCGGTGGAGGCATTTGCCGGTAAAGTAAGACATAACGGAAATGCAAGAATAAAAACAATTAAAATCCTCTTCATTTTAGCCCCCATCAGCAGTAAGATTGCGTTACATGGATTCAGCAAATGTAGTAAACATTCCAAAAGTTTTAATTGAAATTCTTATTGTAATATGCACATTTCGCCCGGTGTTTGCAAGCAAGACTCCGGGCGAAACTTGAGCGCCAACTGGGAGCATCGATTTTAAGGGTTGAAGGGGTAATAAAGCCCTAAAAAACGGCCACGGAAAGGGTTTTCAGAACCAAACGCCTTAACCTGCAAACCATGACATAAACTTAATGACGTATGCCCGCTATGGACAATGTCACGATGTGCCAGGTTAAGATGGCACTGATAAAAGGGAATTTCCCCCTTCGCTCTTTGAAAAAAATTATCGATATTGAGGAAACGGCCTCTTTAAAAAAAATCAGGCGCTCAGGCTCGAAACAGGAGACAAAAATGGGCAGGGCATTGAACAGATTGAACGCAGACTGCATAAAAACCCTATAGAAAACAGAAGGTTGCGGATTTCAGTTTGAGCGTATAAAAAAAGGAGGCACAGGCAAGCTGCGGCAGGGAACTATGCCGGGTCTTTAACTGCCTCTTTGGAGAGGGCGTCGGCCCGCTTGTTCTGCTCTCTTCTTACGTGGGTGACGGACCAGGAGTCAAAAGATTTAAGAAGCTTCATCGTCTTTTCGAAAAGCGGCTTCATATTCTCGTGCCGCACGGCGTACCGGCCGTTTATCTGCCTAACCACCAGTTCCGAATCCATAAACGCCTCCACCGAGGTTGCGCCCATTTCGGCAGCTTTTTCCAGGGCCTCTATAATCGCGGAGTATTCGGCTACGTTATTGGTGGTGATCCCGATGCATCGTGAGAATTCGGCGGTGTGCTCCCCAATTTTAACCACCCCGCCGATACCGGCCCGGCCAGGGTTCCCGCTGGAGGCCCCGTCGGACCATATGAGGGCTTTTTTCATTTCGCCGGCTCTTCCACCGGCTCCTCTTTATAAAACAGTATCCTGCGGCACTGGGGGCACTGATGTATCTCGCTGTTCTGCTTTATATGCACATAAAGCTGGGGCATTATATTCATATGGCAGCCGCCGCAAACCTCGCCTTTGGCCTGGGCAACGGCCACGCCGCCAAGGTCCTTCAGAAGCGACATGTAAAGCTCATAGGCATCCTGGGCTATCTGGGACGCGAATGCGGCCCGTTTGCCTTTAAGCTCCTTTAATTCCAGAGAGGCGGCTTCTTTCTGTTTTTCCAGGTCCTGCCGGAACACCTCCACCCTGGCTTCTTCCTCTTTTACCTTCTTCTCTTCTGTCTTTATCTCTTTTTCCGAAGACTCGATCTGCTCCATGGCGGACAGGATGGAATCCTCATGGGCGAACCTGGCGGCCTCGGCGGTCTCGATCTCTTTTAAAAGGGCGTGGTATTCCTTGTTGGTCTTTACGCCGGAGGTCTGGGCCTTCAGCTTGGTTATCTTCTGGCCCATGTCCTCAAGCTCCGAGTCCAGCTCCCGCTTGCGCTTGACGGCG
>JAKAGP010000373.1 GCA_021825785.1 Nitrospirota bacterium | reverse complement strand
GTCCACATCCGGCCATGGCAAGCGCGGGAAATTCCCCGGAAGCTTTCGAACCGGTGACGCCGCTGCTGGCAGGGATTGATAAGTGGCTTGTCCAGCGAGCCGTGGAGCGCCAGGGTGGTTGGTTAAAAATAAGAAAACTGTCAGATACTTGCCGTCGCTACGAATTGAATCTTCCGCCTTCGCCTTCTGAAACTTGCCGTAATGGCCATGCCTGACACATCAACGTTAACATTTCTGCAATCCCCCTCCATCAACTGCGACCCTCCTGTTACCGACAGACCCCACTTCTCCAATGGGACAATAACAAGCCTTATTTCATATAGTTAGCAACGCTCATCGCAATGTCCTTGTGGAGAATTCCCCAGGTGTAACCGGATGAGGAAACACGGATTCCGGCATGAACAGAAAATTCTAATGTCTATCTAATCGTCATTTAATCAGCAATTAGTAAAAACACACGTAGAGATGATGATCTGTCTCTTGCTGGGTACGGGTCCATATCCAGTTCTCACTGAAGAGAAAGGAGCGTCTCGTGGGCATAATTCCCGCTACGGCCCGAACGCAGTTAAAGAGGTTCGAATTAAGTGAACGTAATCAGTTGGTAATGGAGCAGCTTCCGCAAGTACGCTATATCGCACAGAAAATTCACGCACGGCTTCCACATCATATCCCGCTGGAAGATCTTGTTAATACGGGGGTCCTCGGCTTGATTGAGGCCCTTGCCAAATTTGACCCAAGGAGAAATGTTCAGTTGCAGTCTTACGCTCGCTATCGCATTCAGGGGGCGATCCTGGACAGCCTTCGTGAGCAGGACTGGAGCCCGCGTCTGCTGCGGCAGAAAGAGCGGCAACTTGAAACCGAGCGAGAGAAGCTACAATTCAAGCTCGGACGTCCTCCTTCAGAGACTGAGCTTGCGACCGCGATGGGTATTTCTGATCACCAACTCCAGCTATTGCTACGTGATTTGCAGGGTCTGGAAGTTGCAAGCCTGCAGGAACCCACCTATCTGGAAGGGCGCACTCTGGACGAAAAGATGGCAGACCCTGCTGAGGATAACCCTTTCAGTTTGTGTCAGCGCGCTGAAATGAACGGCTTGTTGGAACAAGCCATGTCCAAACTATCTTCGCGAAAGCGGCAAGTTCTGGATCTGTATTATTTCAGGGGTTTGACCATGAAAGAAACCGGGACCCGAATGGGCGTGTGCGAGTCGCGAGTCTCGCAGATTCATTCGTCTGCAGTTGCTTCGCTTAAGGCAAGGATGAAAGAAGTTCTGGCAACAAAGCAGAAGGGTGAAACAACCAGGCGAAGAGCGCGGAAAAGGTCAACTTCCTTGCCATCCGGGCAAGCAGATGCCTTGCTGCAAAAGGACCGTCGAGAAATCCCTCAGGACTTTACCTCCCAGCGTCCAGCCGCCCGGGCCACAGCCAGGCTGAGGGAACCATCCCTAAATCACCGCAGAAGACAGGCACATGCCCGCCTCCGGAAAATTGCACGGAATGCCTGATAATTGCGAGGGTTTTTAACCTTGCACCAAAAACACAAAGGGCGCCGAACACGAAGGAGTCAACACCGCCTTGGCGGCGCCCTTTTGTTACAAGGTTTCAGAGATGCAGGGTTGCGGTATTTCCGGCTTATTCCGCTGACCCACGTGACCGGATCAAGGAACCACTAAGCCGCCGGGAAACTGCTGACAGCCTTGGCTTCGTCATCGTGGACGTCAAAAACGGTATAAAGCTTGGTAATCTGCAACAAGTCATGAACTTTCTTGGTCAGGTTGAGCAGCTTCAACTTTCCACCCTGGTTTGAAACTGCCGTATAAGCGCTGACCAGCTCACCTATTCCGGAACTGTCAATATAAGTGACATCGGCTAGGTTCAAAAGAATGTTCTTATGGCCCTTGCCAAGCTCCCCGCGGATCACGTCTCGAAGTTCCTTGCATGCCTCACCGAGCGTAATCCTCCCGCTAACGTCTACGACGGTTACGGAATCAACCTGACGCACTGTCGCCTTCATGCTCACGGCCTGTCCCTCCTTGGTTTGACTGAATTCTCGAATTCAGATGCTTAATCATAATAACTTCGGTCCCTTTGCCAGGGGAGCTCTCAACTCTGAGTTCATCCATAAACTTACGAACCAGGAAGATCCCTCTTCCGGAAATATTCAGAAGATTTTCTTTGGCCAAAGGATCGGGTACTTTGCCGGGATCAAATCCCGGACCTTCGTCGCGTACGTGAATCTCCAGCGTTTCTTCCAGCACGACAAACTTGATATAGACTTTCTTGAGGGGATCTTCCTTGTTGCCGTGGTGAATGGCGTTGATCACGGCCTCGTGCACCGCCATTTCAATGTGGAATTCGGTCTCCTCATTGAACCCTAGCCTTGCACAGACGCTGCGGGTAGCCTCCTCGGCCTGCTCCACATTCTCAAGCTTGCTTTCGAGGACAACCTCGATAACACTGGTGTCAGGCTTCATTTCTAAAAAGAAATAACCCCCGCGAAGAAACTACAATACAGGCTGTTGAAAGTCAATCAAGACCGCAATCTATTTTTGTCGGCCATGCTACCTGGGTGGCGAGCAACATCAAATTATCGCATGAAGCGTTTTACCTTGGGAGTATAATCCTCGCCGAATGCCTCTCAATTTAGCCGAGCGGGGCAGGGCTGCTTCCCGAGGAGGATTTGAAAACAGCATGAGCCGTCTTGCAAGGTTCCTTGTTTTGACCTTTATCCTCGCATTTGGGATGCTGGCGGGAGCAAGACTTCTTGTCCAGGCGGTCCCGCAAGGCGTTCAGGGAGCAGGACGCCACGTCAGGCCAACTGCTGCCGCTGCCAGGCCCTCACCGGCTCCTGGGCCAACTCCTGCCGCCCAATCGCTCTGGTCTGCCGGCCTCTCCAGGGATCGTCGCACGATTATCCTGGCCTACGATGGAGCAGTCTGGATCACCGGGCTCGAAGTTCGGATCCTGGCCGGAAATTCCAGTTTCGGCTCGGCTGTGCCGGGTGCCGGCCTGGTTCCTGAAGCCTCCCCCGGGCCGGGGCAATGGGTATTCAAGGTCGCAGGGCCGGAACCGTACAAGATCGTCCTGAAAAGTGACGGCCCGGCGCTCGAGGTTTATCTTGCAGGGT
>JAKAGP010000372.1 GCA_021825785.1 Nitrospirota bacterium | reverse complement strand
GGAAAGAAGGATAGCGTCCAAAAACCAGGCATGCTCGGACCTGGCCTTAAAGGCCGCCCAGAGCGCCCTTACGCAAAGGGGAATTGAACCAGGGGAACTGGACCTGATAATAATTGCAACCGTCACGCCCGACACGTTCGTGCCTTCCGCGGCCTGCGTGCTTCAGGAAAAACTGGGCGCCTCGAAAGCCGCCGCTTTCGACGTGAATGCCGCCTGCTCCGGGTTCATCTATGCCCTCTCTGTTGCCGATTCTTTCATCCGAAGCGGTCAGTTCCAAAAAGTGCTGGTCGTGGGCTCCGAGGTGCTTTCCAAGATAACGAACTGGCAGGACCGCTCCACATGCGTATTGTTCGGGGACGGCGCCGGGGCGGTGCTGGTTGAGCCCGCAAAACGGACCGGCGGGGAAGGGCGGATATTGTCCGTTAATATCCATGCCGACGGAAGCAAAGGGGACCTGCTGATGATTCCCGCCGGCGGATCGAAAATGCCCGTTTCCGAGGAAACCCTGAAAAACGGCCTCCATTATCTTAAGATGAGCGGCAACGAGACCTTCAAGGTTGCGGTAAAGACACTTGAAAATCTTGTGCTTAAAACCTTGGAGGCAAACGGACTGGAAGCATCACAGATCGCGCTTTTAATACCCCATCAGGCAAACCTGAGAATAATAAAGGCGACAGCCGAAAGACTTGGCATCCCTATGGACCGGGTCGCGGTCAATATCAACAAATACGGCAACACGTCCGCCGCGTCCGTCCCTATCGCCCTCGATGAGGCCGCCAGGGAAGGAAGGCTGAAACGCGGGGATTACGTTATGCTTGAGGCCTTCGGGGGAGGGCTCACCTGGGCCTCGGCCCTTTTGAAGTGGTAGCGGCACTGTGCTGAATCTCTTTCATTTCATGTCTCGCGACACAGCTTTATATGGGATCGATATACTGTCCCCCGGCTATCGCCAAAAACCTGTGTTATAATTCATTGGCAGTCAACATTAAGGAGTTTTCGCAACGGGGCCTGGCATGAGTTCGAAAAGTTTTGCGGCAAAGATCGAGGAGTACATCGGCAAAAGATCAAAGGCCACTCTGCTATTTGCGGCTCTTTTCCTGAACTTCCTTTTTGGTTACATTGACCTCATAACAGGCTATGATTTTTCCGTAAGCCTTTTCTATCTTGTGCCCCTTCTGCTTGTTGTCTGGTTCATCGGGAGGGGGCCAGGCATCGTCATGTCATTCCTGTGTTCTTCCACGATAGCCATCGCAAATTCACTCGCGGGAGAACTGAACTATCATAATATCGATATCATGCTCTGGAACCTGGCGTTAACGGAAGGGTTCTTTCTTGTCGTTATTTTCCTGTCCACCCAGATAAAAAGAGATATCGGAGAGCGGGTGGTGCTTATTGATAATCTTCAGAATGCCCTTGCTAATGTAAAGACATTGTCCGGTCTGCTTCCTATATGTTCTTCATGCAAGATGATACGCGATGACTAGGGGTATTGGACGCAGGTGGAAACCTACGTCAGTGCGCATACCGGCGTTGATTTCAGTCATGGCCTTTGCCCCGAGTGCCTGAAAAAACTGTATCCCGAATATTGCGAGAAAATTTTGGGCAAGGAGAAGAGCGCAACCCTTGGGACAAAAATTTCGTGATATTTGCGTCACCAGCCAGACCGCGCCGTTCGATATACATAATAGGCTTCCGGTGGAAACATGGTGCCATCAGCGGATTGGGGGCGGGCAAGATTTCGGTGAGTAGGAGGGGCAACTTCGCGCCGGCGGCTGAATCTGGATTTTCAAGGTTAGAAAGGGGCACGAACTGTCATTTAAAAACTGGAACCATCGCGGGTTTTGATAGAAAACAACCCCAAGCCGGCAATACCGGAAACGTCAGGCTTCCTCGCCGTTTCCGCTCCGGGGGGGCTTCACGGGCGAGCCTGCGAACTCGATCCATCCAGTGGGGAAATACAGCGTAAACACGGAGCCTTCTTCCGTACTCTCCGCGTCTATTTCCCCGCCGTGCTCGTCCACTATCTGTTTTGCCATAGGCAGTCCCGTTCCCATCCGGCCCTTGGTGCTGAAGAAAAGATCGAATATTTTATCTATGTCCTTCCTGTCTATGCCCGGCCCCTGGTCGCTTATTGAAAGGAATATGCGTTTGCCGGAAAGGCCTGACCGGATCTTGATGCTGCCGTCCCTGGGCGAAGCGTCCACGGCGTTTCTGAGCATGTGGATGAGGGCAATGCGTATAAGGTGTTTTACGGCATAAAAATGTAGGGGCATGCCCGAAAGCTCCAGCTTTATGCGCGCTCTTTTTTCCTTTATACGGTCATTGAACGACATCAGTGCCTCCCTGACTATCTCGTTCAGGTCCTCCACCCTGAAAAATTTTTCCTTGCTTTTAAGTATCTCCTCATATTCTTTTACGATCACATCGAGTCTTTCAGAGGCCTCCCGCACATCCATAAGCCTTTTCCGGACGGGCTCGGAGAGGTTTTTTTCGGTATTGAACAGCCTAAGCACGATCGCCCCTATGATGGTGGCCGGGTTTCTTACCCTGTCTGCCACCCGCAGGGCCATCAGGTTCAGCGAGCGCTCGGAGGCCACACTTTCAAGCTCCTCATTCAGGCTGGAAAGTTCCGCGTTAAGTTCGGAAAGCCTCTTTTTATCCTGGGAGATCTTCTGGTAAATATTGTTTACCTCAAGAAAAAAAAGACTGACTCCGCCCGTAAAAACGAAACTGAGGGAATTCAGGCTGCCGCTGTAGGGTTCGAGCACGTCCCATATATGCCGGTGCCCGCCAAAGACCAGGGCGTATCGCATGATATGGCCCACACTCCGTGAAAGCGCGAAGACCAAAAGCGACGACGTGAACCATACGAAATAAAGCCAGAAAATGTTTTCCGGCTGTCTGCGAAGGAGTTTTACGGACAGGACCAGGCTGGTCGCAGCAAAGATGATTACAAGCAGGCTTCCGGCAATATCGACGAAATATACCGGATAGAGCGGCAGGCCCATTACTGCCGTCCTTCCTGTTTCTTGTAATGCCACCTGATCCCAAGATAAAGGAAAAGAAACGCCATCACGAGAAAAAGATTGTCCATCTTATAGAATATGTAACGCATACCCGCTGCTC
>JAKAGP010000371.1 GCA_021825785.1 Nitrospirota bacterium | reverse complement strand
CGGGTGTTCAATGACAATTATTCATCGATGTCAGTGACAATTAAAAATCGTTGCATCGCCGGTCTTATTTCTTGTCTGATTCTTTTCCTTTTTGTTGTTAACAATTCTTCAATGTCAGCCCCATCGGTGGAGCGGAGTCATTGGCACCGTCAGGTGCCAATGACGTAACGGAACCGATGGGGCTGAACGGCCGATCCGATTAGCCGACACCTTTTTCTTTCCGTCCAGGTTGTCTCTGCGTCTCCCCATCAAATTCCAGGATGATGGAGTGATGTACCAAACGGTCCACCGCGGCCATCGTCGTCATGGGATCTTTAAAAATCTGATCCCATTTGGAAAAAACTAAATTGCTGCTCAGCAACACACTGCGCCGCTCGTAGCGCTCGGCTAAAAAGGTGAATAACACTTCCATCTCCTCGCGCGTTTGTTGCACATATCCTAAATCGTCCAGGATCACCGCCTCCATGCGGTCGAGTTTCTTGAGTAAATCATTGAGCCGCAGTTCTTTCTTCGCCGTCAGAAGCTGCTGCACCAACTTGAAGGTCGGCGTAAATAACACCGTGCGGGCCTGGCGCAAGATCAGTTCCCGCCCCAAGGCGCTCAGGAAGTGGGTCTTGCCGCGTCCAGGCAAACCGAACACCAGCACATTCTCCGCTCGCTCAATAAAGCCCCCTTCCAGCAGCGTGGGCAATTGCCGCCGCACCTTGGCCGGCAAGTTTCCCTCTTCCAGGTTGCCCAGGGTTTTGCCCACCGGCAGACCCGATTCTCTCAACAATCGGGCTCGTTTGCGTTCCTGCCGGTCGGTTGCTTCGGCTTCACACAACTGCTGCAGCAATTTGCGATAACCCCAGTTCTGACTCTCGGCGCTTTGAATCATCTCCGCAAAACGCTCCGCCATCGTGGGCAGGTGAAACTCTCGAAACATCATGGCCAGAGGATCAGAGGACATGGGCCACCTCGCTTTCCAACAGCGCGTCATAAGCGCTCAGACTAGGTGTTAGGCTCGCCAGTTCGAGGCTTGGGTTGGGTGGCGGCGCCACCAAGTCACGCACCTCGGTGGCGCGCCATTTCCCCGCACGGGCCAGTGGCCCTTTCAGCAAGGGTTCGATTTTTTCCACCGTCTCCTCAGCCGCCAGTTTGAGCACTTGCAGATATTCCGCCAAACCGGCTCGCTCGCCATGGTCCTCGACCAACCGGTCGTAGGCCGCCCGAAAGGTAGGGGTGGGATAAAGCGCCTGCCGGTGCCGGTAGTGGATAAAGGCGCCCGGTTTGCGCAAGAGCGAATCAATGACATGACGAAAATCCACACACGCCTCTTTCCGTCCCCGGAGCCGAGGCAGGCTAAACAGAAAGTCCCGTCCCAAATACACCTTCAACTCCGATTCATGCCGATGCACGCGCAATGTGTGGCCGATCAATCGCGAGGGCACCGAATAGGTGTGTTGATTGACCCGGATCAGACTCTGGGAACTAACCACAGGACTGTATTCCCGATACTCGGCCAGTCGGCTTGACGGCAGTGCTCTCATGCAGGCCAGCTCTTCCGCCAGGCGTTTGCGCCGCCGGGAGTTGGCTTCGGTCAACACCTCCTCCACAAACCGGTCGTAGTCCTCCACGGAGGCAAAATCCCGGCTGCCGCGCAAGATCAGACGTTGATTCAACCGGCGCTTGAAATGACCATTGAGCGACTCCACGTCGCCCTGTTCGTTAGGGCAGCCAATATTGATGGTTAGCGGACTCAGGTCGTAGTGCGTGCACAGTTCCAGATAATCCGAATTATAGGCCCGGGGACGTCCAGGCATCGGCTCCCCCGGTTCATGCGTGGCGGCGCTGGTGTTGTCGGTGGCCAGGTTGGGAGGGCTTTTCCCCAGCCGTCCCCAAGCGGCCTGAAGTCCAGCCACCAGACTGAGAAACGACTCGCTGGTGCATCGAGTGGCCCATTCCCAATTGGAGTAGGGCAGCACACAGTGGCAGAACAGATGCCCCAGCTTCTCTCCCTGAATCGTCACTTCCAGTGCCTTGGCCTGGGTCCAATCCAATTGCATCAATTCGCCGGGTTGGCGTTCCTGCCCGAAAAACACTTCCTTGTCCGGCCCTTGGGTGGCACGCCAGTGCCTCACCCGGCGATAAAAGGTGCGCAAGTGACTTTCATCCAATCCGCTGTCCGGCTGCTTTAAAAAGTGTCCAAAGAGCGTTTTGGTCTCCAGTTCTGGAACCTCCTGCAGCATGCGTTGCACCTGATCCCAGATGGGCTCCAAAGGATCAGGCCGCGTCCGCCACGTGTGGGGCTCCTGCGCTTGTTGCGGCGGTTTTCCCACCTGGATATATTTGCTGGCCGTCTGGGGATGAATATTTGCTTTCATCGCACTGACGACGATTGTTCCTGTCTTTTCATACTCACTCATAAGCCGTTTATATTGCCTTTTGGTTATCATCTCGCTGTGGTTGGGAGATCGATCAGGCACCTCACCTGTCCCTCCTAACGCCAGCTCAATGCTACCGGCTTACTAGTGACTTTTAATTGTCATCAGCAGTGAAATATAATTGTCATTCTACACTTGTTCCTGCGTCTGCTGGAACGTTCATCCTGGCCAAACACCTTCTGGGTGGGTGACCGCAATTTCGGGGTGTATTCGGTGGTTCGAGGCGCCGTTCAAGCTCAGACGCACATCCTCGTAAGGTTGACGGAAGTGCGCGCCCGGAGGTTGGCCCGAGACGCCCACGTGAAACTCCAAGACGACTTGGATTAAATCATTCCATGGCATCCGTCCCGCCACGCCCAATGCCCCGACTCCTTGAGCCGCCTCCCGGTCACCGGACGTCTGATTGCCATCCGGGTTCATCCACGCGGTTTTCGCTCTAGGATGCTCTACCTCTTCACCACCTTGGTTGACCCGAAAATCACGGCCAGGGAACTGGCAGAATTCTATGGACTGCGCTGGCAGGTTGAATTGAACCTGCGCTACGTTAAAACCCAACTCCACCTTGGGTTTCTGGAATGTAAGAGCGCCGAGATGGCCCGCAAGCTGGAGTTCTACGATACATACGGCGTCTAGGAGGACTACCTCTACGACCCGGACAATAACGAGCTGAGCGGCTGGCTGCGCCGCGACGGGCGCCGGCGGC
>JAKAGP010000370.1 GCA_021825785.1 Nitrospirota bacterium | reverse complement strand
GAGGCGATGAGCGGAGCCGAGGAAGCGAGAAGCTGAGAGAGAGCGAAAGACAATGCAGGCGGGGTCCGAGTTGAGCGTGGGGTTAGGCGCGGCTCTTCTTTCGATAAGCGAGGAATTGCAGAAGGCCTGCCAGCAGGAGGGCGATGCCAACAGGAAGATTGGCAATGCGGTGAGCGTTAGGGTTCGTGAAGGCCAGCATCATGAACAAGCCACCGGCAATCAGGAAAGCCAAACCCGAGATCAGGTGAAGTCTTGGAGCTTTATTGGCAGGTGACATGGAACGCCTAACGAAAGAAGCTAACCGGCCCCGCCTGCGCCGAGGCGCTGAACGAAGCCGAGGAAGACGAATGAAGAGAAAGAGCGGATGGCAATGCAGGCGGGGTCCGAGTTGAGCGGAGGGTTAGGCCGCTCATGGCTTGCCCAAGAGAATACTGGCCCACATGACGATTCCAAAAACGCCCCATAAGATGCCACAAACTTTCATGGCTTTCGGAGAATAGAGGCGCTCGCTCAGTTTCGGCCAGAGCCCACCCGTGCTCATGAACACCGATGACATCTTGTTCGGGAAGAACCAAAAGATTGCACCGATGTAGAAGGGCAGCCCTCCGAACAAAATGGCGGGTAGGAGCTGAGAGGAAATGGATCTGCCCATAGAGAGCGACCTAACGAAAGAAGCTAACCGGCCACGCCTGCACCGGGGCGATGAGCGGAGCCGAGGAAGACGAATGAAGAGAAAGAGCGAAAGACAATGCAGGCGGGGTCCGAGTTGAGCGACGGGTTAGGACGCGAACTTGGATGCTTGAACTTGCGGGCTTGAGAAATGAGAAGCGTTGATTGACCAACCCAGGGTACCAGCACGCCCGGTCCAGACGAGCCGAGAACTGGTGGGCCACGACGAACCGGGTTGCTTGGCGAACTGCCAGAAAGAGAAGCTGGGATTCAAAGAGACCTACAAAGAGCCAGAAATTCGAAATGTCGCAGAGCGACCTAACGAAAGAAGCTAACCGGCCCCGCCTGCATCGAGGCGATGAGCGGAGCCGAGGAAGCGGAATGTTGAGAGAGAGCGGAAGACAACGCAGGCGGGGTCCGAGTTGAGCGAGGGGTTAGGCACCTGAGACGAGGCCAAGCAAGAATCGGATACCTAGTGCATAGTCAGGCTGTAGTGTTACATGAATACCATATGATTTTTTGCCATTATTAAGTATAATATCATAACCATGTGTTCCAAAAAAGGTTACATGCTCTTTAGAAACAAGCCATTTAATTCGTGTGTAGTCCCTTTGTTTTTCAATTTTTATTATTTCTGGAGTTACATCTTTAAATTTGGCTTCCCAAATAGCGGACGAATCTTTGTCTTCAATATCCAGAAAGGCCCATAAGTTCTTGTCATCTTTTTGGGCTCGGCCATTAATGTGTAGGTATGGATGAGAGTAGACGTTCGTGGTAACCCCGCGGCAACCTAGGGCCGATGGGAGGGTGCAAACACTCAGAAGGATTAGGGAGACGTATCTAATGGGATCCTCCTTG
This sequence comes from Nitrospirota bacterium, assembly GCA_021825785.1. Next base: position 1,600 of record JAKAGP010000370.1, on the reverse strand, counting down.
ACGGAGTGCCTAACGAAAGAAGCTAACCGGCCCCGCCTGCACCGAGGCGCTGAACGGAGCCGAGGAAGCGAAATGTTGAGAGAGAGCAAAAGGCAATGCAGGCGGGGTCCGAGTTGAGCGGAGGGTTAGGCGCACGAACGGATGAATTTTCAGCGAGTCAATCTACAGAGTATCCATATCAATGTAGCCTCAATGGGAAGAAATATAGACATTATCGTGATTGTTATCGCCGCAATATAACCCAAGTATGGAAAATTATTGAAATAATGAACATAAGGAAGAACGGAGCCTACAGCTAAAGCCATTGCAACAAAAAAGCATACATAACCCCATACGGGATTTGTATCGAATTTATCATAAAATTCAGTCGAAAAATTTTTATTCCGTGGATTATTACGCCAAACCCATTTTAGCGACTCAAGAAAGGTTGGAGGTTCAAGAGGATCTTGCTTTTGGTCCATTATTCTTTGGTTGGTTCGCAATTTAGCATGGCAATAGGAGCACTCATCTGAGCCGTCTAAATTTGAGTAACTACATTTGGGACACATTGTCATGTAGGGCGCCTAACGAAAGAAGCTAACCGGCCCCGCCTGCGCCGAGGCGTTGGACGAAGCCGAGGAAGCGGTACGAAGAGAGAGGGCACCGGCCAACGCAGGCGGGGTCCGAGTTGAGCGGAAGGTTAGGCCCACCAACCAGCTTGAAGGCCCCGGGCACGCGACACGCTGGGATTCGGGGGCGCTGGTGTGAGAGCGGAGGACCATGCTGGCGACCCCAAAGGGAAGAAGCTGGAGTTGTGGCCCCGGGATGGGGGACCTGCGTTGGAAGTTGGCCCAATGATGACAGGAGGCGAGAACGAACGGGGTGGGAGTGGGCCGTAACGCCATTCTTGAAGAGCAGGATTTCAAAGCCAGGCTGGAGGCCGAAAAACCAGACACACAGCTCATTCGATGGAATTGGCCGAGTGGACCTAACGAAAGAAGCTAACCGGCCACGCCTGCACCGAGGCGACGAGCGGAGCCGAGGAAGACGAATGAAGAGAAAGAGCGGAAGACAATGCAGGCGGGGTCCGAGTTGAGCGGCGGGTTAGGCCGGATAACTCTGATCACTAAGTAGTAAATCAATGACCTCACCTTGTTCAGTGAAATTGATTCGTTGAATTGGCCGTAAAAATTTCTGTTTTTGGTTAAAATCATACTCTAGGTGCTCAGCCAAGGACTTCATAACCCTTGAAATGAACCACTGATGAATGTGTTCTTGAAGGCTGTCGATTAACACACCGTTAATCTCATGTTGCTCTGGGATCTTCCCTGTCGAAAGTGTGTCACCGAAGCCCGCACCACGACGGCGAATATCTCGGACCTTTTCTGCTTGAGTGACCATGAATCTCATAAGGTAAACCAAACCATCACCATCCAGATCACAGGTCTGGATGACCAAATTAGCCGCGATATTGTCGACGTTGGACTCTGGCATTCCTGGATAAGAGGTGGTGGACATGGTTCTCCTTTGGTAGGGCCTAACGAAACAGAGCTAACCGGCGCCGCCTGCGAACGGATGCAGAGCGGAGCCGAGGAAGACGAAGGTTGAGAGAGAGCGAATG
>JAKAGP010000369.1 GCA_021825785.1 Nitrospirota bacterium | reverse complement strand
TCCGATCTCCCGTGAATATGACCGTATCCATCGGGAATTTCTCCGGCCTCATGTGGGTGTTGAAAAAATGGATCATGAATATGAAGCCCGCAGCCAGAAGCGCCTCGTCGCTGTGCACAATGGTTGCCACGTTGAAGGCCCAGCCAGGGAGGAACCCGCCAAAGAACGCCGGGAACCAGAGGCACAGCCCCGAAAGCCCTATCACCCCTACTCCCCAGAAAACGGCCCAGTAATCGAACTTTTCCCAATAGGTCCACCTGTCGAACCGCGGACGGGGGCCAAGGCCCATGAACCACCTGAAGCTCCCGTAGGCGTCCTTGAGATCCTTCAGCCTTGGCGCCATGGACTCGGGGCCAAAGATCCTGAACCGGAACTTTTTCACGACCCCGATGTAATAGGCGGCAAACAGTATATGGGCAATGAAGTAGCCGAAGGTGGCCACGGCGCAGACCCTGTGGATATAGCCCGCTGTCTCGTAGCCTCCGAGGAACCTCATAAGCCAGGAGGCCCAGGGCGTGCCCGAATACCTGAGGGGCATCCCGGTGATGACGGAGCCCAGGAAGCTTGTGGCCATGATTATGTGAAGCACGCGGTGGTAAGGGTTGAACCTGCGCACATAAACTGCCTCCGCCATTTTTCCCTCCTATTCCCCTTTCTTTTTAAGGCGCTCCCTCAGGGTCCTATAAGCCCAGAGAAACGTATGGGCTGCGAAGAACGCAAACACTCCCACGATAAGTATGGTCATGGCGAGCCAGGTGTAATAAAGTCTTGGATAATGCCGCCTGTCGCGGTCATCCGGATGGGCGTAAAACGTTGTAAAACCGCCGGAGGCGTTCGGGTGGCATTTTTTACAGGTGTGCAATATGTGAGCTTTTGAAAGCGTTGAGCCGGGGTCCGAAGGCGGGAGGATATCATGCGAGCCGTGGCAGTCGGGGCACTTGGCCACGGTTGCGTAACCAAGGCGCGTGACCTGCCCGTGATAGGTCTGCCTGTAAGTGTCCAGTTCTCTTTTGTGGCAGGAACCGCACTTGTTAACGAGCCAAAGCAGCCACCTGGGCGAAGTGACGTTAGGCACACGATGCTCTTCATGGCAGTCATAGCAAACGGCCGCCCTCTCGATCCCCATATCAAAGAGCGCCCTGGCGTGAATGCTCTTTTTATAGACCTCGTATTCCTTCCTGTGGCATCGTGCACAGAGGCGGGGGATATTTTTTCTGTAGATCCTGGACTCCGGGTTGCCGGGCGGAAGGATGTCGTGGGAGCCGTGGCATGTCTGGCACTGAGGAGCGCCTGCGATCCCTTCCCGCACGGCCATGCCATGGACGCTGAGCTTGTATTGAAGGGCGGGGGTTTTTGGCGCTCCGCCCCTGCCGGGCAGATGGCAGATCGCGCAGTTCACCTTTTGACGGGCTCCATGGGGAAAGCCGGTTATGTTTACGTGGCAGGCGGTACAGGAAAATTTTCCGTGAACGGACCGGCTGAATGCGGCCTTGTCCACATATCCGCCAGGAAAAGTTTTTTCCCCATGGCAGGTGTAGCAGGGGGCGTTCAAAAAAACCGCATTCGCCCCGGCTGGAAGAAACAGGATAAGCACTGCCGCTATTAATATGTCCCTCATCTTCCGGCTTTCTATTGCTGTTTTTGGCTGCGGTATGTTTTTCGTTTTCGTTTTTCGATCTGCCCATACGGCTCGAAAAAACAAAAGCAAAAAAACAAAAAAGAAAAAATTCAGGCTTTGACAGAAAAAACTATCAATTATAGGTTAGCTTAAATACAGGGGCGGTCAAGGGGGACGCTTCTGCTAAAAAACCCTCTCAAAATCGATGAACCCGGCCTCCACATCCACATGGACCAGGCGGACCCGCACCCTCCGCCCCACATCCAGCCCCTGATAGCCCGAAACCACCTTCCCTTCAACAGGGGGATGAAGCAGGCGCACCCAGGTGCCTTTTGGCCCGGCCCCGGTAACGATGGAATCGAACCTCTGGCCTATCCTGGACTCAAACAGGAGCGCGGCTGCGGATTTGCCAATCTGCCTTTCAACCTTTTTGACCGCATCCTCCTCCCTGGTGCAGTGCGCAGCGAGTGTTTCGAGATCGGGGCCTGAATAAGGCTCCGGCTGTTTCAGTAAAACGGCCTTAAGGAGACGCTGTGTTATAAGGTCCGGGAAGCGGCGGTTGGGGGCGGTAGAGTGGCTGTAGCCCCTTACGGCAAGGCTGAAATGCCCATCGGAATTTTTTTGTTGCCTTTCCCCCGGAATATCAGCCGCGTATTCGCCGGGCCCCAGCAGCTTTATTATGCTCAGGGAAAGATCGGGGAACCTGATGGCGTCCCTGGCCTGCGCCTCTTTTAAAAAATGCTCCAGCGCCAAGGCATCGGGGGCCTGGGGCAGCGGGTAGCCCTCTTCCATGGCAAGCTCCACTATCCTGTCCCAGCGCTTGGGCCTGCGCACCACCCGCCGCAGCGAGGGCAGCCCCCTGGACGCCAGAAACCGGGAGGTCACGCTGTTAGCAGCGATCATGAAATCCTCTATCAGGTCATTGGCCCTGTTTTTCTCTTTTACATCCAGGTCTATAATAACGTCCTCCTCGAAGCGGGGGCTTGCCTCGACGGTTTTCAGGCTGAGCGCGCCATGCTCATGACGCCGCCTCTTCATCTTCTGGGCCGTCCTGTCCTGGAGACGGAGGTTTTCTCCCAGTCCGCTCAGCGCGGCTACCTGTGCGGGAACGGGCCCCGTGCCCTCAAGCCAGGCGGCCAGGCTGTTATAGGCCAGTTTGGCCTGATTGCGGACAACCGCTTCGTAAATATCGTGGCCCAGGACAGAGCCGTCCGCGCCCACGGTCATTTCTATTACGATGGCCAGCCGACCTTCATTTAGGTTCAGGGATGTCAGACCGGTCGAAAGTTTCTCAGGCAGCATGGGAAAGATCATGGCGGGCGTATAGACGGACGTCGTGTTATGCCCAGCATGCTGGTCCAGGGGCGAACCCGTTTTTACGAGGGCGTCCACATCTGATATGGCAACGAGGATCTTTACATCTTCTCCGGCAAGCGGCTGGGCGGCGGTGAGCTGGTCTAAGTCCCGCGAATCGTCATTGTCGATGGAGGCCCAGGGGAGTTTCCGCAGGTCG
>JAKAGP010000368.1 GCA_021825785.1 Nitrospirota bacterium | reverse complement strand
GATCTCATTGCAACGGGAAGTCAGGATTGAAGGCATTGGGCTGCATACCGGACGGCACGCTTCTATTACCCTGAGCCCGGCGCCCAGGGACCATGGCATAGTTTTTTACCGCAAAAATGAAAACACTGCAATACACGCTAATGTGAACGCCATATGCGAGACCTCGTTTGCAACCACGCTTGGCTCAAACGGCTCGAAAATAAGGACAGTGGAGCACCTTCTTGCAGCCCTGGCCGGCCTGGGAATAGACAACTTGATAATAGAGGTAGACGGGCCTGAAATCCCCATCCTGGACGGCAGTTCGATGGGTTTTGTAGAGGCCATCAGTGGCGCCGGCATAGTCAGCCAATCCTCCCGGAGGCCCCACCTTGTTATAGTAAAGCCATTTGGCTTCGCGGATGGGGACGCTGAATTCACCGCAGTGCCGTACAATGGAAGGCGCATAACATACCGGACATTCTATCCTCACCGGTTATTAGGGGCGCAGCAGATGGCCTTTGAGGTGCGCGAGGATACATTCCGGAAAGAGATAGCCCCGGCCAGGACGTTTGGATTCCTTAAGGACGTCCAGCACATGAGGAGCAAGGGCCTTGCAAAAGGCGGCTCTCTGGATAATGCCATAATCCTGAGCGACACCGGGCTGGTAAACGTGACAGGGTTGCGGTTCAAGGACGAGTTTCTTCGCCATAAGCTCCTTGATTTCATCGGGGATGTATCGCTTATAGGCTTCCCTATTCAAGGCCACCTTTCGGCAGCCAAAAGCGGGCACGGCAGCAACTTGAAATTCGTACAGGCCCTGCTGGCTTCGCCGGAATGCTGGGAACTGGATTCTGCCGAATCATCAGTACCAGTTCGCAAGGCCGTCAATTTCAAATACGCCTGAATAAACCTTGCTATTAAGCTAATAAAAAAGGCCGGGCGGATTTTATCCCCCGGCCTAGATATTTTGCGGAATTTACTTCTTCTTTGCGGCGGTTGCCTTTTTAGGGGCAGTCTTCTTCGTCGCAGCAGCCTTTTTAGGGGCGGCTTTCTTCGTTGCGGTTGCCTTCTTGGGGGCAGCCTTCTTCGTCGCTGTCTTTTTAGCGGTGGTGGTCTTCTTCGCGGCCGGTTTCTTTGCGGCCGTCTTCGTCGTAGCAGCCTTCTTCACAGTTGCCATCCGGATCACCTCCTTTCCTCCGCTCCGGCCAAGCAGGCCCGGCAACGGGAGTTAGACTCTCCCTAATAATGGGATCCTTCGTTCCGCCAGGATCAGGCGCAGAGATTTCTCGCGCCGTTTTTTCTTGTGGCGGTATTCATCCTCTTCCATAAAAATCATGTCCAGCCTGTAGCCAAAATGCCTGGCGACTTTTTTAAGGGCCTTCTCATCCGGCTGTTGCGGGCCCGTTACGAACAAACTCACCGTCTTTACATCCTGGCCTTCGGCATAAGGCCCGAATATAAACGCGCGCGAAGCTCCGCTGTTGCGGAGCGCGGTCTTCAGGTTGCCAGCAATGCCCAGGGATTTTGTTATCAGGCTTTTTAGTTCGGAATAGAGAGGAGAACCGGTGTCGGAGCGGAAGTACTTCAGGTTTGCTACCTTCTCGCTTGTAACGATCCCTATTTTTTCAAGGTTGTCCAACTCGCGCTTTACAGCGGAGGGGTTCTTCTCCAGTAGTTTGGCTATCTCCCTTACATAGAACCTCTCTTCAGGCGCGTTTAGCAGCAGTGAAAGCACTTCCGCCCGCACTGCCGATGAAAAGAGCTGTTTTAGCATCACTTATATAAAAGAACAAATAATTTCAAATGTCAACAAAAAAATCATATTTGCATACAAAGGATGCCAAATTGCAAACGATTCTTTTTAGTAAACAATCGTAGCCAAATCCGGCTTGAAAGGTTTCAATTGCAAAACGATGCCTTAAAGTGAACGATTGTAGCCTAATCCGGAATAATAAGAGAGCGGGCTGCCTTTAAATTCATCAAGTCGTCGCTTTCTGCTTCTTTAGGGGTCTCCAGCACAACGGGAACTTCCGCAAAACCGGCAGAGGCAAGGAAACGCCTCAGCCCGGCTGAACCGATCTTTCCCTTGCCCAGGTGCTCATGCCTGTCCAGACCGGAACCGAGGGCCCCCTTGGAATCATTGAGGTGTATAAGTTTTATTTTCCCTTGCCCCAGGCGTGAACTGACCTCCTCAGCTATCGCGTCCGCCTGGCCCGGCTCTCTTATATCGTAACCGGAAGCAAAACCGTGGCAGGTGTCAAAACAGATGCCAGCAATCCCACACTCTTCCACAATCTGCGCCAGGGCAGACAGGGAAGATGCGGCGGCCCCGGTGTCCTTCGGGCCACCTGCCTTCCCGGGCAGCCCGGCTGTATTCTCAAAAAGAAGGCCCGCCCTGAATCGTTTTTTGCCCTTGCGCCCGATGACAGACCTTATCTGCATGATAAGGCTTTCAATCCCGTCTTCGCCTGCGGACTGCGCCAGATGCAGAATGACGTAATCGGCCCCGATTACGTCCGCCCTGGCCAGTTCCTGCCCAAGCATCCAGAGCGAACGCTCCCTTATCTCAAGATACTGGCTGGCCAGGTTGATTAGATAGCAGGAGTGGATAAATACGGGGTCCAGCCCAAGTTTTTCCCTGGTCTTTCTAAACGCAGCCGCTTCATCCGGGGCAACATCGCTCAATGCCCACCCCCTCGGGTTATGCGAAAAGATTTGCAGCGTATCGCAGCCCAGCTCCTTTGCCCTTACCAGGGATTTATCCAGCCCCCCGGCGATTGAGGTGTGTACGCCTAACCTTCTCATGGTTAAATTATAAAGCAGAATACAAAACCTGAGGTTCTATTTGCTTTGCAAAAGGGGTTATTGCTAAAATCGCCTATGATAACAGCGCTTCTGGTTCTGATAATTGCCCTGCTTGCCGCCGTCATCTTCCTTATATATAAATCCCGGCCCGTGCAAAAGGACGGCGCGGTTGAAAACCGGCTTGCATATATGGAAAAGGGCATCAAGGACGATCTGGCAAGAAACATGGATGCATCGGCAAAGCAGGCCCGCGAGGCCAGAGAGGAACTGGGCAACTCCTTCAAAGGGCTTGGCGATTCAATCTTCAAGCAAATGTCCGAGACGGCACAGCTTCTAAATAGACAGCTTGAA
>JAKAGP010000367.1 GCA_021825785.1 Nitrospirota bacterium | reverse complement strand
CTGCCGCTGCTTATGCTCGCGTAGCAGTTGGCGGCCGCAGCAGCGGCGGCCAACTGCCCCGCTCGCGCTGCGCTCTCTTTTCTGCAAATTTTATTTTTAATTTTCTGCCCGGCGCGATAAGTGCAGTATTCCTTATTCCTCTGCTCTTATGCCGCCGTGCTTCGGCTTCGGTGTTCTTCAGGATGGAATTTGTTGTACATCTTCCTAAGGCCGGTAAGCGTAACCTTCGCGTAGTTCTGCGTCGTAAATAGCCGTTCGTGGCCCATGAACTCCTGAATATAACGTATGTCCATGCCGTTCTCTAGAAGATGCGACGCTATGCTGTGGCGTAATGCCATCGCCGTTACCTGCTTGTCTATACCCGCCGCTTTTGAGTTGCACTGAAAAATATTCGCCAGGCGGTTAGCGCATATGGCGCTTCCGGTATAGTTCAGGAACAATGTCCCGTCATCATGGGCCTTGTTCTTTGCAAATTTAGGGCGCACCCGCTCGATATATTCTTTCAAGTAGCCTGCGGCTATTACGGGAAGCGGAAGGAGCCTGTCTTTGCCGCATTTGCCCTCGCGCACAAGCAAGGTTCGCGCCTTAGCGTCGAAGTCCTGCACCTTCAACTTGAAAAGTTCGGCTGTGCGGATGCCAGTCGAGTAAAGAACCTCAAGCAATGCCTTGTCCCGGTAGCCGACGGGGCTTTTCAGGTCCGGCGCGTCCATAAGCCTTTGCGCTTCCTTCTGCGTCAGGATCGTCCGAGGCAAAAGGGCGGGCAGGCGCGGCAGTTCAAGGTTCTCCGCGGGGTCTATAAGGATTATCATCTGCTTTAACAGCCAGCCGAAGAACTGCTTCAACGTGTAAAGCCGGTGCGAGACGTGCGCCAGGCTTATTTTTCGATCTTCGTGCCTGCTGTTCTGCAAATTCCGAAGCCAGAGCGAGTAGTCCTCCAAGGTTTCCCCGGTTACGTCGGCAATGCGGTCTACCCCATGCCGTTCCAGATAGCGCAGGAACCATACAAGGTCCGCGCTATAGCTTTTGAGCGTATCCTCGGCATATCGCGTAGCCACCATCCAGGCCAGGTAGCGGTCGGTTAGCTCACGAGGCTCGCTTTTAACCTCGGGAGGGACCGTGGGTTTTCGCGTCGCGCTTCTTTCTTTAAGTCGCTGCATAGGTTTTCTTTTCCTCGTCTACAAATCCCTGCAAGTTTTCGCGCGCAAGCTCGCGGGGATGGTATTTCTTCAACATGCCCTGCAACGTGGCCCGCTCGACGTGGGTGTATATCTGGGTGCTGTTTATGTTGTTGTGCCCGAGCAACGCCTGGACATAGCGCACGTCCATGCCGCCCTCAAGCAAATGCGTGGCTACGCTGTGCCGGAAACCGTGCACCGGGCTCACCGCTTTTTTTATCCCGGCCTTGCGCAGATAATCCTTCATTATTTGACCAAGCCACACCTTGCACATAGGCCCGCCGTAAATGGACAGAAAAAGCAGGTCTTTGCCTGTCTGCGATTTCTTGAGCCAGTTGTTACCGGCTGGCCGCATACCGTCCAGCAACTCGGGGCGAATTTTGTTTATGTAGCGATCCAGGAACCGGCAGCAGGGCGTGGACAACGGTACAAATCTGTCCCTGCCTCCCTTGCCGTTCCTTATGCGGACCATTTTCTTCTGCAAGTCCACGTCGGGGAATTTCATGCCAGTCAGCTCGGCGGCACGGGCCCCGGTGGAATACAAGACTTCCATTATTGTGCGGTCCCGGTAGCCTATCACGGATTTCAGATCAGGCTGCTCCATCACGCGGCGTATCTCGTCGGGGCGCAGCACGCCTTTAGGCAGTTTCTTTTTAGGCCGCGGCGCTTTTACGCCCCCAATCGGGTTATAGGCCAAAACGCCCTTCTTCTTTAACCAGGCAAACCAGCGTTGCGGCGTGAAGATGCGCTCCCGGATAGTGCCTACACCTATCGGCTCGCCTTTGCGGTTCCTGTAGTTGGAGAGCCAGGCTTTGTATTCCTCAAACAAGTTCAGGTCTACCTGCCCGGCCTCGCTTATCCGTTTTGAGGTTAGCCAGCCGATGAATACCCGCAAGGCCAGACCGTTCTGCCTCACGGTCCCGGCGGTCATGTTCTTGAGCGTCAAATGCTCCAGGAAAGCCCCTTTCAGGCTTTCAAGGTCGTTTGTCCGTGATACTTCATTTCTGAATTTCATGACCTTTACACATGGCCCTTGTTCTTTTTCCCGAAAACGGCCAACTTTCCAACTTTCAAGCCCTCGCCCCGTCGTAGACCGCCGTTTTTTCAGCCGTCCAACCATTCCCAACTTTACCCAACTTTCCAACTTTAGCCTTCAATTTCTCGATATCCGTCAGGCCAGGAAGCCGCTTTTTGTCTGTTACTACGCCATCAAAGGCCAGTTCGTAGCGATACATGCGCCCGCGCTCGCCTTTCCCCACTAAAAGGTATTCCAATTCTTCAAGCTGGCCGATGTGCGCTTTTATCTGGTTGTCGCTCCAGCCGGTGTACTCCCGGATATCCCTTCTATTGAAGCGGACCGCCTTAGGCTCGATCTCTTGCTCTTTGGCTTTTTCTTCGGCCATCTGCTTTACGAGCCGCAATAATTCGCTGGAAGGCCGAGACAACTCGGAACTTTTAGCTCCGAGGATTTCAGTCATCAGAGTATTGCCTTCCTCTATGTCCTCTATGCCGACCTCGATATATTCCAACTCGCCGCCGTCATAAGCAATTTTCTTGACCTCCTTGTGATACTGCCGCAGGAAAGCTACGGCTTCTATCAGGGACAGGTATTTTTCAAACTCGCGGCGATATTCGAGGCGGTTCACCGGGAAAGTAAGATGCGGCGCGTAAGAGTTCACGACCCGGACGGGCTTCAACATGCGCTGGATATTTCTATGCAACTGCCTGGTCTCGCGGGTCTGTCCGGTTTTACTCAACCCCTCCAGCGTCCGGGCCTGGCTTTGCGCGTTGTGCACCTGCTGCGTCTGGTCCGGGCTCTCGTCCAGGGACAGGGTAAAGCAGCGCGTGGCGTTCTCGTAGTGGATGGCGGGCTGCGTAGTAGAGAACAACAACGCTATCGGTCCCTCAACCTCGTACTCGACCGTTTTCATCTTGCCCGCCGCAGAATCCTTAACGGGCAC
>JAKAGP010000366.1 GCA_021825785.1 Nitrospirota bacterium | reverse complement strand
GCCCCAAATCTGATTGCGTCCAGACCACCACTCGATATGGTAAATCCACGACCAGGCCATCAGCCCCGCTCCCAGTCCGATGGAGGCGATCCACCCGGAAAGCCCGAACCAGAGCGGCCCCACCGAGAGCAGGAGCGCGGCGAGATAGCCGTGTAGCATCGACGCATGCGGGGTGCCGTCCCCCCGAAAGAGAACGGCCAGAATCGGCAGCGCCATGAGTCCAATGAACGCGGTGGCCCACCAATAGTCTAAGAGCACCAGGCCAATGGCCGAGGCCAACCCCGTACAATAGACGGCGTAGGAGTGATTCGGGTTGCCCAAACTGGCGACAATGCCGCCGAATTCCTTGGGCTCCCAGAGGATCAGCTTCCACCGCCAGACCTTGTAGGTCCGGATATAGGGCCGTTCGAGAATGCAGAGGCTATGGATGGTCCATAAGGCCGAGAGGCACCCGACGGCGAGAATTCCACCTAAGAGCAGAGGAATGGTCCACGCTGAACGCAGCGAGGTCATGACGACATACAGTCCGGCCCACATCAGCGCAGGATAGACATGGGGTTGGACGTGAAAATGGGGCTGCGGGAGGGCGCGAATGCCGATCCCGATAAGGGCGAGCAATCCACCGAGCCACACGTTCGGCATGGCCCACGCGAGGATGAAACAGGCAAAAATGGCCACCCAGACCACGCGGTTAGTTTCCTCGGTCTGCTCACGGCCAAGAGGAGCGTAAGAGCCAATGATGAGCAGGAGGATGCAGAGGGCGAGGATCATGCCTCCCCCTGTTCCACCGCCGTGGCGCGCGACTCACCCGCGAGCGCGGCCTTGACCTGCGCCTGTAATCGATGATACATGTCAGTGGCACCTATTGATGCAGCAATTGATGAGACGAGAAACTGATTAAGACTGGTCTGATCTCTTTCAGCTAAGAGCGATGCCTGCCTATGGAGACTAGCTGGGAGTCTCACGACAATCCTGCCACTATAATCATAATCCCCACGTGGGGGAGGAATATCTTTCCCTTGCTTTTGGCTCGACTCAATCCATGCAAATGCAGCATCTTCTAAATTTTGTACGGCCTCATTGGCTGTATCCCCATCTGAAACACAACCCGGGAATTCTAAAATCTCTGCGGCATAGCCACCAGCTTCATCTGGAATCAATACGCGTGCATACGGCTCCTTGAGGTATTCATCAGCCGCTTTGGTCCTCGATTTCATCATGCGCCTCCCGTTGCTTATTTAGCCTTTCCTCAAGATTGAATAAAACCGCATCGATTCTCTGCAATATTCCTTTTGCCAAAGGCTTTTTCGGATCTCTCCCATGATCCGGAATACTCAGCGTAGGTGCTGACTTATCAATTGAATGAATATAGACATTTTCTTTCCCCCGTTGTCCGTCTAATACAAAGCCTGCCTTCTTTGCCAGGCCAATCAATTCATGCTGCTTAATGCTGCCAACGCCTTTAATGGCGCCGGCAACATCTAGACGTAGTTTTCGGACGTTTTTTAATTTACTTAAATCCATAGTATCACAGGTGATACTATGGCTACCACACTCAGTATATGGTGGGCAAGATAAAATGCTACTAAATGTTGATTTTACGTCTTCCAGCGAGACAATGCTGCATTTCTGGCAATGGTAGACCGTTGTTTCTTGGAAAGCTTCTTAGCTCTAGCTTTTCCTCCCTTGAGCCCTCCTAGGCGTCCGAGAGCCACAGCGGCAGGGTTCTTCTCTGGCTTGGCTTTCTTCTTGGCAGGTTTCTCGGCAGGTTCGCCTGTCACAGCCTGGAGGATCTCGAAGGCTGTGACGTTCACATCTTTGGATGGTTTCTTTTTCGCCATGTGGTCACTATACCTGACCGCTTAAGCATAGGCAATGGCTTGCTTTCGGCAAATTTGCCACAAGCTAATCAAACTGACCCACTACCTGCGCCGCGCGTCCTTTAGCTTGATGAGGGCGACGCTCAGCGAATCGCCCTCCATATCGGGCGGGATCTGGTCCTGCGCGGTGCAGAGTTCGTTATTCAGTGCCGCGGCCTGCGCCTGCGCCGCCTTCCGCTGGTCGTTGACGAGCACAAAATCGCCTTCGAGTTGGTCAATGCGCGCCTGGGCGGTGGTGAGCCGCTGCTCGGCCCGCTCCACCCGCTGCCGGAGCACAAGCACCCGGTCATAGATTGCTGACGTACCGTGCCCTTCGGTGAGTAGCATGAGTTCGCCATAGCTCAGGCCGTCAGGAGTGGTGGGTGTCACCTCGGGGGGGTCACTCATGGTCGGCCTCCGGCGTGCAAAAGCGCCCAAAATCATACCCCGATCCATCAGCATACTTCGGGACTTTCAGCAACGTCGCGAGACGTGCTTTGTGGCGGATGTGCGCGTCTCGATCGCCACAACAATCACACCCTTCGCTCCGCATATAATCAGCGATCGCTTGGCGCAGGTGCATGAGTTCCTGTTTCGTCATGATGGGCAGCCTCCTTCGGGGCGGGACGGACTTCGAGTTTTCCCAATGCGTCCAAGGCGTCCTGCATCCCTTGAAGATATGCTCCTGAGAACATGATTTCTAAGGACTTATGCGGTTCAATAAAACGCATGGTACGACGACGGATAAAGTCTAGTAAGGCTGGAGAAAATTCAGCGTCACGCGCTCCCTTGATCGTCATGGCTTCCACGCCTCCATATCTAGCAACTTCTCCAGACACCACCCTCAAGAAATCCGTGCCACCCTTGCTGTGGCGGTCCTTTGTGAGGATGATGTGTTATTAAAATCGACGGGTTCACTGTGATTGTTCCATCGTCATGTTCAAGCACGCGATGTTTAGAGAGATCTCCAAAGTCTCCACGTGGGGTGATGCAGAACCATGAACCGTTTCTTTTCCAATAGCTGCCATGCGGATGTTTTGACGACCAATCAGATTCATCCGGTAATCGCGTCCCGTTCATTTCAACGCCTCCAGGTCGGTGAGGAGTTGCAGGGCATCATTTAAGTCAGTGCTCCAACGCTCTTGTTCAGCTATATACTTCTTGACCAACACTTTCATTCGCTCCACCAGCCCGCCTTTGCCGGTCAATAGCGCGAGTTTCTCCTCAGCTTGTTCAGCGCGACAAGCCATGCAGTTGTCTAATCTGGCTTGTCATGGCG
>JAKAGP010000365.1 GCA_021825785.1 Nitrospirota bacterium | reverse complement strand
ATATCCGGGGGAAACTCAAAAATAAACGGTGCCGTTTTGCCAGGGGAGCTGCGGGAAGGCGACGTTGTCTATGCCAGAAGATCCTTCGGGGCAAACCCTGGGGTGGTCATCCGTGTGGACGAAAGGCTGGGGCGCGTAAGAATAAAAACCGGCGGCATGTACGCGGATGTGCCCATAGCAGACATTAGCGCGGCATCGCCCAAAGACGGCCCCGGAGCCGGAAATCAAAGGCCCTCCGGCGGAGGCGTGAACCTCATCAAGGAAGAACAGGACGCCGCGCCCGTGAACCTTAACCTGATAGGCGCAAGGGTGGACGAAGCTTTATCCAGGCTGGAACCTTTTTTGAACGACGCCTCCATCATGGGGCTTAAGGAGGTCATGGTTATCCACGGGATGGGCACGGGCCAGCTGATGAGGGCCGTGCGTGGGTACATCAAGGGGCACCCGCTTGTGGAGAGTTTCAGGGGCGGTGAGCCTTTCGAGGGAAGGGAAGGCGTGACGGTAATTACCATTAGATGAGCCCGTCAGATGAAAATGCGCCGGGATCAATAAAATAAAAAAGAAAAAGACTAAAAGGGTTATACTTGCCCTGCTGGTGCTCCAGTTTTTTTGTTGTGCTTGCGGCATTCGGCTACAAGGCATGGCAAAACACGAGCGCGGGCTGCATCGGCTGCCATTCAGACAGAAAAAAGCTTGAAAAACTGGGCTATCCCGGGTTGTACGTTACCCAGGAGATAGTAGAAAAGCAAAGCCACCACCAGAATGTGACCTGCCGGGACTGCCACCTGGGAAACGGCAGGGCAACGGACATGAAGCCTGCAATGCGTGGACTGCCACCAGATGGGGCCAAAAGGACATGATGAGACGCGCCACGTGCCAGGACTGCCATCTGGAGGCCCGGGAGGCGCTTACAGGATAGTGGCAGGCAAAGACGGGATGAGGATCACGGATCTCAGGAATACTACACCCATAACCCCTGTGAACGAAGCCAAACTGGCGGATTTCGCCGCCTGGCTATATATGAAAGACAAATGGAGGGCCCCCGGGGATTTCTCCATAAAGACGGACCCATCCAGTTATGAAAAAGCGTTTCAAAAATGGGCGTGGGCGCAAAAAAGGCTTTCGGGCCTGGAGAAGAGCTCAAAAAATTTCGGCAAAGAGAAGAAAATAAGGTTCAGGAGGCTCAAGGAGCTTGTCTTTCATAACGCGGATGAGGCGGGCAGGGATATGGCAAAATTTATGCCCTAACGGGCAGCGAATGTGAGGATTTCTTGAATTTATCTATTCGCCCGCTTGCCCCTGTGGCAAATTTTTGTCCACAGGGAATACGCTCGCTATCCATTTTTATGCCCTCCGGGCATCGAATGCAGGGCATTACCTGATTTAATTACATTCGCTCACTTGGCCCTTAGGGCTACGCTCGCTATCCATTTTTATGCCCTCCGGGCATCGAATGCAGGGCATTACCTGATTTAATTACATTCGCTCACTTGGCCCTTAGGGCTACGCTCGCTATCCATTTTCAGGTGAGGTATTTTTCAAACCATTCCGTGGCAAGCCTGGCCGCTTCGTCAAGCGCCCCCGGTTCTTCAAACAGGTGTGTAGCGCCTGGGACCACTTCCATCTTTTTCTGCTCAACGCCCCCCATGGACTCAAATGCCCTTTTGTTTAATTCCATGACCAGACGATCGAACTCCCCCACTATCAGGAGCGTGGGGCAGGTGATGGCGCGAAGCGCAGCCTCGGAGGCCAAGTCAGGTCTTCCCCCCCTTGAAACGATTGCCCCTATGCGGATGTGGCCTTCAAGCAGGGCCGCCGCCTGCAGGGCCGCCGCCGCCCCGGTGCTTGCGCCAAGGTAGCCCGTCTTAAAGCCCTCCGTGGAAGGGTTTTTTTCAACAAGCCACCTTGTGGCCGCAACCAGCCTTTCTGACAGCAGGTCTATGTCAAAGCGGGTATCGTAGACGGTCTCTTCCCCAGCAGTAAGCAGGTCAAAAAGGAGCGTGCCGAACCCCGCCTCCCTAAAAACGCTTGCCACAAATCTGTTCCTGGGGCTAAAGCGGCTGCTTCCGCTTCCGTGGGCGAATATGATGACAGAGCGCGCCCCGCGTGGGATCTGAAGATCGCCATCCAGAACGGCATGTTTCCCCGCCGGTATGCGGGCATCGGAGGATTTTGTCACTGGGTCTCCGGGTTCAGGCACCGTCCTTGCGGACTCCTCAAGAAGCCTCACCACTACCTCATCAGGCACCTGGTTAAACTCGTAGTAGTAGCTGCCCAGGGCAGTGAAAAAAGGGTCCAGCTCCAAGCAGACGAAATCATCCACCATTTGACTGATCTCCCTTGCGGTTACGGGGGGTGCAACCGGAACGGCCACGACAAGCCTTTTAAGACCCTCTTGTTTCAGGGTGGCAATGGCCGCTTTCATAGTGGCCCCGGTCGCAAGCCCGTCATCCACCAGGATGCAGGTTGCGCCCTTTAATGGCCTGAGCCTGCCCCCTTTCCGGTATAACGCAATTCGCCGCTCCAGCTCTTTTTTCTGCCTGGCTATTTCCTTGTCCACATCCTCGTCCGGGATATTATAGGTTTGGATGACCTCCTGGTTCAGGATGATGACACCGGTTTCCGATATGGCCCCCATCGCCAGCTCCGGCTGCCAGGGAACGCCCAGCTTCCTCACAATGAGCACATCCAGGGGGGCGCTCAGGTACTCAGCCACCTGGGCGGCGGTCACAACCCCTCCCCTGGGCAAGCCCAGGACTATTACATTTTGCCCCCTATAGTGTTTAAGCGCGGCGGCAAGCCGCGCGCCGGCGTCTATTCTGTCTCTGAACATAAAGAGAAATCCCCCTTTTACCCCTTTCAAATGATTGCCGGGATTTTTTCTGCTTTTTCTTCTTGCTCAAATGCTATCATCCTTTGCGGCAAATTCAATCGGACCGGGAGCATGGAGGTGTTCTGGTTTGATAAATCCGCCAGACGGGAAGGCTTTCGCTCAAACTGGGTTACCCGCAGCCGGGCTGGAATCTTTGGAACGGGGGGCTACTCACTGCCCCCTGGTGATTCCTGTTGACAGAGATTGACGGTTTTTTAGGGTTTTTGATAATATAAGGCTGCTCTTTAGGTTTGAAGTGGCCAAAACCTT
>JAKAGP010000364.1 GCA_021825785.1 Nitrospirota bacterium | reverse complement strand
CACTAGCCAGCGACGCCTCGGACTGCTATCGGAGCATCATCAACATCCGATGCAAGCGCTGCGCTTTCGGCTGGTGGCCGCGCGAATCGGAATACCTCTTCGGCTACAACCGCGCGAGGCAGTGCGCCTACTGCATCAACTGCTTCCATTCCGAGAAGCTGAAGCGCTGCTTCGAGGTGTCGGAAGGCCGGAGCTGCTCGGACTGCTATTTCTCCCACAACATCGAAAACTGCTCTGACTGCATGTTCTGCTTCAACGTCAAGAACCTGAAACACGCCATTGCCAACGTCGAGCTGGGCCGCGAGCGGTATACGGAAGCCAAGAAGCGGGTGCTGGACGAGCTCAATCAAGAGTTGGCGAAAACGGACCAAATCGCGATGTCAATCTTCAATCTGGTGGATTGTATTCCAAGCAAAAAATAAGCTCAGGCCTTCATCGCTTTTTTCAGTTTCTCAATCAAGTCCTTGTTTCCAAGATAAAGAGGCGTTCTGGCATCCACGTCATTGTCTATCCTGTCAAGCACAGAGCGGCCTTCCCTGCTGCCGTCCCATGCCGCCCCGCCGGCCTCCTCGCACAAATAGCCAAGAGGAATGCACTCATAATACAGGCGGAACTTTCCTTCCGGGCTTTTTTGCGTGGCCGGATAGGAGAAAAAGCCGCCCTTGTGCAGCACCTGCGAGAAATCGCCCACAAACGCGCCGCAATAGCGCACTTTGAGCTTCTCTTTGCGGAACAGGTTTTTGGCAAATGCCATGAATCTGGGATTCCATGAGAGCGGGTCTGCGCCGATGCCGAACACCTCGCCTTTCTTGGGCAGCTTGATGTTCTCGTTCAGCAGCAGGAATTCCGCCGTGCCGTCGTCATGGTAGTGCTTGACGAATTCGTGCACTCCAAGCCCGGCAGAATAGACGAGTGTGTTTACAGGGCCGTACAATTTGTAGACTGCAGCAGTGAGCTTTCTTCCCGTCTGCGGCAAATCATCGCGGTAAATACCCATAATGATTCCGAACGAATTGTTGGTGATGATGTTGGAGGAGCCGTCCAGCGGGTCGAGCGTTACGACAAAAGGGGCAGTATCATTGTGGTAGAATGGCTCTTTCAGCTCCTCCGAATGGATGGTGCGCACAAGGCCTGTCTTAATCAGGGCATCGCACAGATGGCCGTTGGCCCACTGGTCCAGTTTGGCCACCGCCTCCCCATACTTGTTTTTGTCGCCTGCAACGCCGCTCAAATACTTGGGAAACTGGTGCTGCATGTCCATGGAGATTGAGCCGAACTCCTCAATCAGGTTGGCGAGGTCGTGCGGCAGGCCCTTGAGGTGCTCGTGCAGGGTGGGCGTGTTCGCCATAATTACCACGTCTGGTCATGGAAATGAAGAAATAAGAAACACTCGGTTTGGGCGCTTTGCCTACCTGATTTTCTCAATCATCAGGGTTTGCGAGGCGTATTGCCCGTCTAATTTCATGCGGACGAAGTAGGTGCCGTTCGCCAATGCGCCCGGCTCGAATACTATCATATCCTCCCCGGCCGTCCGATGGCTGTTTTCAAGTGGCGTTGCCACTCTCTGGCCCAGACGGTCGTAAATCTCGATTGAGACGTTGCCGGCCTTGTGGATGCGGAACGGAATTTGGGTGTATTCGCCGAATGGGTTGGGATAATTGGGGGAAAGGCCGGATGACGTCTGCACCTCTCCTCCTGCAAGCCCTGTTGTTCGCGGGTAGAACACTTTAGGGTTGGCCAACCCCGGATAATTCGCCGCTGTTTCCAGAAGCTCCAGCGTCCAGCCCTGAGGTGTCTTTTTGAAAGGAAGATGCCCGAGAGGCTGCGCCACGTCGCTGGCTGCCACCACGACGGAAGGCAGGTTATCGGCCATGGCCTGGGCAAGGGAGGCATCCTCGCCCACTCCAGTAGAGCAGGAATTGTTCACCCCGATGCTATAGCCATGCGGCAGATTGACGGAAGGTGGCTCAACCCAGTCCTGGCCAATGATTTTGAGATGCTCTGGATTGTCTCGCAGGACAAAGTACTTCTCATAATTCACATCACCTTGTGGCTCATCTCCTTTTTTCGCCTCCAAGAGCATGGAGGTCGCCGAGCCATGCATGCTGAACATGAACATGGGGAACTTGCGGGTGGAGAGGAACGGCCTATCCCCGTCCATCACGTTCTCGCCCAGCCATTTTCTGATGCGATCCAGCTCATCGGTGCTGCCGGGCTGGATGGAGAGGAAGAAGATTTGGCCGTCCGAGTAGTCCTTCTCAGGTGTGCCCCCATATTTGCCGAAAGCCTCGCTGCTCGGGCCACCAAGCGTGCTAATTCCGTCGAAACTGCACGTGAAGTTGCCGGAGCTTCCCCTCGTGGTCTGGAAGTTGATGAAAAGCGTTTTGTTGGATATATCTAACCGCCCGTCGAGGAATCGGAATAGGTAGTCATAGTACTTTGGGGTGTGGGTGGAGAAATACGTCCAGCCGGCACCATCATACAAGATTTTGGCCCGCTTCTCGCCCGGATGGTCCCTCTCCATCCTGACAATGGCCAAGAGGTCGTCTGCATAATGCGACGTGTTCCGGTTGCCGTAATATGGCGGCTCGTCATCCCGCCTGACATGGCTGGGCCAGTCCGACGCTTTCGCCACCATCCTGCCAAATGTGGCGGCATCCAGTCCGAACCGGGAGCTGTATTTTGGGTCATCCATGCGCCATGGCTCCAGAGCTAGGAGCACGAGGGCGGCGCAGTCCAGATTCTCCTGCAATTGGCTGGCGCCGGCGCTTTCTCTTGCGGCGTCCAGCGCGGTGAGAAGGCGCACCGCGTCCCCCGCAGACAGGAGGCGGGGTTCGCTGAGAGGGACAAGCAGATTCAAAAGACCGGCCGAGTCGTTGCCGAGGCGAGGTATGGCCGATTCAACAATCCTTATGATTGCTTGAAAATTGTCAGCTTGGAGCGCGTAACTCCTTTTTGAGTTCAAAATAGACAGCAGGGTTTCGCCAAGAGAATAGAATTCCCCGTTGTACTGGCCCAGAATATCCAGCACCTGCGTGGCATCCTGACTGTCGATGATGGCCGTTCCATCGTAAATGCCGACTATGCTGTTAAGAGGCATTGAGTTGCTTGGGTGCTGCCAGATGACTTTCGAGAGCTCATGAAGCGCT
>JAKAGP010000363.1 GCA_021825785.1 Nitrospirota bacterium | reverse complement strand
AGGAAAAACGAGGTGGACATATACGACATACCCATCTCCCTCATAACCCATCAGTACCTGGAATATATCGGGCTCATGAAAGAGCTTAACCTTGAGATCGCCGGGGAGTTCCTGGTGATGGCGGCCACCCTGATACAGATAAAATCAAAGATGCTGCTGCCCGTAGAAGAGCAGGAACCGGAGACCCCGGCTGAAGACCCGCGCCTTGAACTTGTGCAAAGGCTGCTTGAATACCAGGCCTTCAAGGGGGCCTCGCTGGACCTGAAGGAAATGGGGCAGAAGTGGTCCGATGTGCTCTACAGGACGGAGATGGAGGAGGAAGGCCAGGAGGTGGATGATGATTCCATCCCGCTTTTCGACCTCTCCATGTTCGATCTTATCTCCGCCTTTAAAAAGATACTGGAAAAGGCCCCCGCGGAGCTCCAGATCATCTCCAAGGAAACGCTCACGGTAAACGACAGGATATCCAGGATAATCGCCAAGCTCGAAGAAAAGGAAACGATCCGGTTCGAAGAATTCTTTGACTTCGGTGAGGCCGTACCGAAATCCCATCTTATAATCACTTTTGTTGCAATACTTGAGATACTGAAACTGGGCCTTGCCCGCGTTTATCAGGAGGAGAAGTTTGGCCCCATATGGGTGTTAAGGGTAAAGGAAACAGAGGAGCCCGATGTCCGTGATGAATCTCTCCAGCGGGATGAAGTTCCTGCGGAAGACAACCTCACGAATGAACAAAAAATTTTCCGGCCACGGACTGTTGAGAGCTCCGGCACGGACGGCGGGCCCGCTGAGGATGATTCCTTTGCGCCCGCAGACCTTGATGATGAAGCATGGTACCGGGAGGCTACGGAAGAGGATGGAGACAATTCGGCATGATTAAAAACATAAGACATTTAATTCTGACTATGGCGGCGCTTCTTGTTATTGCCCTGGTCATTCCAGGCATCGGCTCCCGAAGGGCATCAGCCGCCGGGCTTGCCGCGCGCATCCAGGCGGCCTACGGCCAGATAAAGGACATAAGCGGTAATTTCACCCAGGAGAGTTATCTTAAGGACCTGGGCAAAAAGCAGGATTATAGTGGCCGTTTCCTGATAAAGCTCCCTTCGGAAATGCGTTATATCTACGAGGGTTCCAGCCAGGACCAGGTGATAATAAAGGGCGGCCTCATTACCATTTATCAAAAAAAGGAAAAGCAGGCGCTCGTGGGCAGGTTCGATGCCCAGACCTATGGTACGGCCCCGGTGGCCCTGCTTGGGGGCTTGGGAAAAATAGACAGGGATTTCAAGGTCAGCGAAAGAGAAGGAAAACTTATCCTCACGCCCAGAAGCCCGGACAACAAGGTAACCTATATAGAGGTCGAGCCCTCTTCTTCCAATACGCGCTTCCCGATAAGAAGCTTTATCATACACGACATGTATTCAAATACGGTCAAGATAACCCTTAAAAATGTTTCCGTGAACACCGGCATCAAAGACCAGGCGTTCGAATTCACCCCCCCTGCTGGCGTAAGCGTGTTCGATTACACCAGGCAGGGCGCAAACTGAAAAAAACAGAAAATAGAAAAAAGTAGAAATGCTTGTCCTTGGGATAGACACTTCCTGTGACGATACATCCGCCGCGCTCCTGGAGTTCAGCCCGGGGGCTAAAACTCCGGGGATCATTTCCACCATTGTATCCTCCCAGGCTGGAATTCATTCCAAATACGGCGGCATAGTGCCGGAGCTGGCCTCAAGAAGACACATCGAGATGATATGGCCGGTCGTCAGGGAGGGCCTGGACAAAACGGAGTTAAAAGAACTGTCGGCCATAGCCGTATGTGCCGGCCCCGGGCTGATAGGCTCTCTGCTGGTAGGCTGCTCCTTTGCAAAGGCTGTGAGCTTCTCAAAAAACATACCTCTTGTAGGCGTCAACCACCTGGAAGGGCATGTCTTATCCGCCTTTATCGAGAACTCCCCTGAATTCCCTTTTATCTCCCTGGTGGTCTCCGGCGGCCATACGTCCCTGTATCTTGCAAAGGGTTTTTGCGATTACACGGAGCTTGGCAAAAGCCGCGACGATGCCGCAGGTGAGGCGTATGACAAGGTCGCCAAGCTACTGTCCCTTGGATACCCGGGAGGGCCGCAGATAGACCGCCTGGCGCGGGAAGGAAACCCGAAAGCCATACCTTTTCCAAGGGCCTATTTGCCCGGATCACTGGATTTCAGCTTCAGCGGAATGAAGACGGCCGTGCTCAATCTCTTAAACGGGATGAAAGACACCAGGGAGGTGCCGGTCAATGACATAGCGGCCTCTTTTCAGCAGGCGGTGGTTGATGTGCTTGTGAGGAAATGCCAGCAGGCCATAATAAAGACAGGTGTAAAGAGACTGGCCTTGGCGGGAGGCGTTGCCGCCAACAGCGCGCTTAAAGATGGCATGCTGTCCATGACACAAAAGATTGGAGCGGAGCTTTTCATCCCATCGCCGGTCTTTTGCACCGATAACGCCGCAATGATAGCCGTGGCCGGTTATCAGCGCCTGATCGCCGGCCAACTTTCCGGCCCGGACCTGAACCCGAAAGCTTCCCTCAGGCTGTAACCCTTTTTACCGGATTCACTATGGGCAGAGCCCCTCATATGTCTGATATTTTATATCAGTGCCATTCCCCTTTTTTATTTTTTTGTTCAAACTGAAAACCGCAACCTTCTGTTTTTTAATTATCTCTTCAGTCAGGATGTTCAAATGCACTTGAACAAGCAGATAAAAATATCCGCCGTGTGCGTTATTTATAAATTGCGCCTGCGGCCCACCCCGGCGCCATTTTGTTTTCAAAGAACATTTGGCTTAACAGGCACAATTAAAAAAACGGGCCTCTCAGATACGCCGCCCTGATCCTAACACACCGGGCCATAACATTTTCCATGAAAGCAGTTTAGAAAACAGATTGCTGAAAGAGAGAAAATACGAATGCTAGTAGCTCCGGCCTAAAGCGGGGAGAAGGTCGCCGGACATATCATTGCATGCTGATGGCAACGATGGCACCTTGTGATCAGGCCCCCGGAAAAGGGCGGATTTGCGTATGCAATGAACGATGATAAAGTTTATTGCTGATACTACCCAGGCGTTCAGGTTTCCTCCGGTAGAGTAGAGAGCTGGCGTAGTTGCTCGGACGGCTCTA
>JAKAGP010000362.1 GCA_021825785.1 Nitrospirota bacterium | reverse complement strand
TCATGGCGGATATCTCCGGCGGGGAATACTTTTTCCCCCTGGCCACCACGTGAGCGTCTCCGTTTGACGCCTCCTCGATCTTGTATGGCAGCCGCTCCATCGCATGCTTTGCCTCTGGCGAACCGAACTTTCTGCCCATCAGCCTCTTTATGGAAAATATGGTGTTCTCCGGGTTCGTTATCGCCTGCCTTTTGGCTATCTGCCCAACCAGCCTCTCGCCTTTATCGGTAAACGCGACCACGGAAGGGGTGGTCCTGCTTCCCTCCTGGTTGGGAATCACTACCGGCTCCCCTCCCATGACCACCGCTACGACCGAGTTTGTCGTACCCAGGTCTATGCCTATGGCCTTGCCCATTCTATTAAGTCCTCCTTCATATTTTTTTTTGATTTTTCTTTTCTGAAATTTTTCAATTAAAACGCATTAAAAAATTCCTAAAGCCTGAATTTACTTTTCCTTCTTCGTGGACACAACGACAAGCGAAGCCCTGAGGACTTTACTGTTGTGCATGTAGCCGGTACGCAATTCTTCCACAACCGTGTTATCTTCCACATCATCCCGCTCCGCCTGGGAAATGGCGTGATGATACCGGGGGTCAAAGGGCCTTCCGAGGGCATCGATGGGTTTCAGCCCCCATTTCTCAAGCACCCTTTTAAGTTCCCTGAAGGTCATCTCCACTCCTTGGGAGAGCCCGGTGGGCTCGCCGGTGGCATGCTTCAAGGCGGTCTCCAGGTTGTCAAACGTTGGGAGGAGCTCCGTGATAATGTCCTCTCCGGCGCGCTTGATTATCTCCTCTTTGTCCCTGGCGGCCAGCTTCTTGTAATTCTCAAATTCAGCATAGAGCCGGAGATACTTGCCCTTTTCTTCCTCCAGCTCCTTTTCATGCGCGGCGATCACCTCTTCCGGGGGCCTCTCTTCTATCAACCCCTCTTCCACGCCAGCGCCCTCATGCTGCTTGCCCAGATCGTTTTCATCCGTCATTTTGGTTTTCCGGCTCCTTTTCATCGTGAAAGCGCCTCCGTAATGAATCTGGCGGCGGTCTGGACCATGGCTATGGCCCTTGAATAATCCATTCTCGTGGGGCCTATTACGCCTATGCTTCCAGCTATCTTGCCGCCTTGTTTATAGGTGGAAACGACCAGACTAAGGTCCTTCATCTCCTTGGCGGGGTTTTCCGAACCGATGAGCACCGAAGGGCCCTCCACTTCGGCCCCCACCTGCTCCAGGAGTTTAAGCATGAAATGCTTGTCCTCTATGGCTCCGGCTATCTCCCTTATGCGGCTGGAAAAATCCGGAAGGCCAATAAAATCGGAGAAACCGCACACATAGATCTCGCCGGGAGGAAAGGTGAGCGCCTCGCGGCATATCTCCACAGCCTTGGTTATCAGGATATCACATAACGCCTTCTCCCTCGACATTTCTTTTATAAGTTTAAGCCGTATCTCATCAACCGTGTAACCGGAGAACTCCTGGTTCAGGTAATCGGATATGCGCCTCAGCGTTTTAGGCGAAAGCCTCTGCCCGGCCCTTATGATCTTGTGCTTTATCGGCCCCTCGTCCGTAAGCAGCACGACGGCTATGTAGTCCGCCCTGTAGCTGAAAAGCTCTATCCGGTTCAGCGTGGTCCTGCCCGATTTCATGGGCGCGGCCAGCCCCAGATACCTTGAGTGCTCCGACAAAGTCCTTGCCGACCCCTCCAGCAGCCCGTTCAGGTCTTCCCTTGTGGCCTCAAGCCGGGATATGAAAGACTCCAGAAAGGCGTCCTCCGCCTCGTGGTACCTGGAAAGGCAGTCCACATAAAAACGATATCCCCTGTCCGTAGGGACCCTGCCTGCCGACGTGTGGGGCTGGGCAAGAAACCCGAACTCTTCGAGGTCCGCCATGATGTTTCTTATAGTGGCCGGAGACAGGTTGAACGAATATGTCTTCGTTATGAACCTGGAGCCAACCGGTTCATTGGTGTTTATAAAACTCTCCACTATCGCAAACAGCACCTTCTCGGTGCGCTCGTTAAGCATTTTACCTCTGCTCCCTTTTGCGTTCAGGGCAACTGTCCCGCCATCTTTTTAGCACTCATGCATCGAGAGTGCTAAACTAATTTAGCAACTTATGGACCGGGCTGTCAAGGGGAAAAATAACGGGTATTCAAAGAGAAGCAAAAGGGAAATCCGCGGATTCAAAAAATAATACCTTTGATTCTTTCATGAAGATTCGCAGTTTGTCATTCCGGCTTGTCCGGAATCGGACCCCGCCTTTTCGGAAGGATTCCCGACGCGCTGGCGCTTGCGGGAATGACAACAAAGAAGTTCACTGGTAGTGAATTCCCAGTTGGATTAAAATATGTGTATAAATCTGCTGAATTTCATGCTGCAACAGATTAAACTAGCGCCATTCGACGCTGTCACTTCCCCCTAATCTTTTTCGATCCTGGCTTTGATGCCCCAATCAAGGCTGTCTGACATCAGCCTGTCGTAGAATTTCCTGGTGAGGAAGGACTGGGCGTGTATCTCGTCGTCATAGTACCTGGTCTCTATCTCGAAGGGGCGCCTTGTCTTGCGCGGGTCCAGGGAGAGGGAGCCAACCGCGAATGTCCACCAATAGCCGGGGTAGGTGGCTATCGGGGTAGCGTACAGGTCCACTACCGGAAAGGCATTTTTAAGGATATTCTGGACCTTTACGACCGTTTCCCTGTGAAACATGAGGGATTCGGAATGGGTGACAAAAAAACCGTCTTCCTTTAGGCAGTTTCTGACCGATGCAAAGAAATCCTTCGTGTAAAGGCTCCGGGCAAAGCCTATGATATCGGTTGAGTCCACGATTATTGCGTCTATGCTCGCCTTGGGGGCTTTCCTCACGAATTCCGCCCCGTCCATGGGCCTTATCTCCACCCTGGGATCGTCATTTCCGCGCGAGATGCCGGGGAAAAACTTCCTGGACACATCAATGACCTTTTCGTCTATCTCTATGAAATATACCCGCTCTATGCTTTTGTGCTTGAGGACCTCTCTCACCACGCCGCCGTCCCCGCCGCCTATTACGATCACCTTCTTCGGCTCGGGATGGGCGTGCAGCACCACATGCGTGATCATCTCGTGGTAAAAAAACTCATCGGCCTCTGTCATCTGCACAACGCCGTCCAGAAGGAGCATCCTGCCGAAATCGGAGTT
>JAKAGP010000361.1 GCA_021825785.1 Nitrospirota bacterium | reverse complement strand
AAAGGCAAGATAGACAGGATCGATGAGAATAGGGAAACCGGCGATCACATGATAATGGATTACAAAAGCGGACCGGCGGCCCTGAGCCCCTCCGATGTGCTTAAAAAAGGGGCAACACTTCAGCTTTTCCTGTATGCCGCGCTTGCTGAGGCCGTGGGAATTAAAGACATACGGAAGGTGGGCATATATTCCTTCAAGGACATGAAGGTGAAAATGGTGCCTGGAAGCCGCGACATATCCGCCGGCAGGACCATGGAAGATTTCATGGAGGCGGCCCTTGCCTGGCTGGAAGAAACGGCTCGCATGGTCCGCGGCGGGGATTTTCCGGCAGACCCGATCTCGGAGCAAAACTGCAGGATATGCCATGAAAAGCCTTATTGTCCGTATATTCATTCAAATAAAAGCAAAGGCGGGCATTCGGATAAAAGCGTGGAAAACAAGCCCGAAACAAGAAAACGAAAAAGTAAAGAATAAAAAATGGCTGAATTTTACAATACAAAAAAGAGCTTCATAATCTCATCCCCGGCGGGCTCCGGCAAGACCGAAAAGCTGGCCAGAAGGTACATAAGCCTAATTGCGGCGGGGGGAGAGGTCGAGCGCGTGCTTGCCATAACCTTTACGGAGAAGGCGGCCTCGGAGATGAAGCAGCGCATCCTGAGCATCCTGGCCCGTGAAAACCCAGAGCTGTACTCAAAGGTGAAACCCAGGGTGCCCCTTATGAGGATATCCACCATACATGCGTTTTGCCTGAAGCTCCTGCGGAGGTTCTCCCTCGACCTTGGTCTGGACCCAAGGCTCTCCGTAGCGGATGAGGGAGTCTCTTCCGCCCTTCTGCGGGAAGCGGTTATGGACGTGCTGAGGGGAGAGGCTGAAGGTCTTGCGCACGCCCTCCCGCCAGATGCCCCGGCCGGTCCTATTTTCACCCTCATGAAGGCGCGCGGCGTAAGGGGGTGGGACTCCGTTTTAAAAAACCATCTTGCGGAGCTGTTCAGGCAAAGGCCGCTTTCGGAGCTTATCCTGGAGGAGCCGCTCGACCTGCGCCCCGTACAGGCAAGTGAAAAGGGAAAAGAAAAAGAAATGATGCTCCTGCAGCTTTTCGCGCGCTGCCTGGAGGTTTACAGGGCCAAAAAGCTGGAGGCCCGCGTGCTGGATTTCAGCGACCTGGAGATACTTGCCTACAAGGCCCTCGCCAAGAGCCCTCACTGGCAAAACATCCTATACAGCTTTGACGAATACACGGACCATATCCTTGTGGATGAATTCCAGGACACAAGCGCCCTCCAGTGGCGCATACTGGATAAACTGACAGAGGAATGGCGCTCCGGCATGGGACCAAAAAGAGAGGCCGGAACGGTGCCTACCTTCTTTCTGGTGGGGGACGAGAAGCAGTCCATTTATCTTTTCAGGGGGGCCGATGTCTCCGCCATGAAAAAAGCGAGACAGAGGCTTCAGGACTTTCTGGGGAACGAATACGAGTTCCATCAGGCCAAGGACAACTACCGCAGCCTGCCCGAGATAATAGAGTTCACAAACAGGCTCTTTGAAAGGCTCATGCCGCGCACCCAACTCCCCAGGCCTTCCCAGACTGGCCCGGACAGACCTGAACCCACAGATGAGGAAGACACCGGCAGAGACCGGCCCGTTTCTACTGAAGACTGGCCCGCTTCCAGTGAAGATTGGCAGGTCGAATACTGTCCGTTCGAGGCAAAGAGACAGGGTGACGGCAAGGTGGAGCTTTTGCTTCTCGACATGCCCCAAAACGGATCGGGATACGCGGACAGTGGCAGGGCCAAAGATAAGCGGGACTTCGAGGCCCGGATGCTCGCAAAGCGCATAAAAGCGATGCGCAGGAATTACCTGGTAACAAACCAGAAAGGCGGGCAGGCAACGGACCCAAAAGGAAGGAAACGGCCGTGCGAATATGCCGATATGGCGGTGCTGCTACGGCAAAGGACGCATCTGGCGGCATTTGAAGAGGCATTCAGGCGTGAGGACGTGCCTTTCCTCGTCATAAAGGGCATGGGCTTCTACGAGGAGCCGGAAGTGGCCCTGCTGAGGGAGTTTGCGACGTTCATAGCGGACCCGGAGGACGACCACAGCCTCTTTTGTCTCCTGCGCTCTCCGCTTTTCGGGCTCGGCTACAAGGCCCTCTCAAACCTCCACTCAAAGGGAAAAAACAAAAAAGGGAAATTAAAAAAACAAAAAACCCTCATCGAAGGACTAAGGGCATCGCGCGTGAAAAAGCATATTGAAACCGCGGCCATGCTGGACAGCTTTATTGAGACTGGCAAAGCGCTGCCCCTTTCAAAGCTCATTGAGCTAATGCTTGTAAAGACCGGGGGATGGAGACATTTCTGGGAAAAACCCAGACATGCGAACGTAAAAAAGTTCATCCAACTGGTGGAGTCCCATGAAGCGCAGGGCCATAACCTGATAGACATAAGAGACAGGCTGCTTGCGGACAGGTCCAGGGCCGATGTGTCCAAGGCCAACGTGAACGCCGAAGGAATGGACGTGGTTAAGCTGATGACGGTGCATGCCGCCAAGGGGCTGCAGTTCCCCATGCTTTTTCTGCCCAGCCTGGACGAGGACATAAACGCAAAAAGCGGGCCCGTCGTCATAGAAGAAAGATCCATGATGGAGGGGAATTCCTCCGGGGTCTTCAGTTTCAGATACGAGCCCGACTCTGAAACCAGGAAAAAGCTGCCCGAATTCGAGCGGGGCAGGATTAAAGAGCTCGAAGAGGAAAAAAGGCTTTTCTATGTGGCCGCAACGAGGGCCATGGACTACATCCTTCTAAGCGGCATAAGATCGCCCAAGCCCAAAGGCAGGCTCCGCTACCTTGCGGATGCCTTTGGATCGGATTTTTTTGTTTTGAATGGACCTGATGCGCCAAAGCAAGCTCTGCTGCCCGGGTCCGGCTGTCCGCTGCCGTTCAATGTCATTACAGCGGAAGAGGTGGAGAGCAACTACGCAAGGTCAGTGGGGATGGAGCTTGTGCCGGAGAGGCATTTCCTTGACGAGCCGCTCTACGCCGAGCCCTTTGAGTACGAACCCCCAGCCAGCACGAAGGACGTAACCGAAGACATCCTGGTAAAAACCCGCCACGGAAGGGACTGGGTGCTGCTTGGAAGGCTCATGCACCATGTGCTCGAAGAGCTATCGGA
>JAKAGP010000360.1 GCA_021825785.1 Nitrospirota bacterium | reverse complement strand
CCGAAAGCGGCCTCGTGGTTTTTGGGAAGTATCCAGGTCTCAAATGGCGACCGTGGCGCAAAAGGCGAAAGCGCCACATAATCCTCATTCTCCCCTATTATCCTTTTGCCTTCCGCAAGCTCCTGGTAGATTATGTCGCAGAATATGCACCGCTCCTTCATATCAAAGTGGTTCCTGGCCCCCTGAAGCTCGTCCCTTACCGTGCGCGGCACGATGGGGAGCCCTATGATCTGGGAATGGCTGTGCTCCAGGGAGGCCCCTGCCGCTTCCCCTTCATTCTTGAAGATCAGGACATATTTTATCCTGGGGTCGTTTTTGAGCTCGGTAAGCCGGATGAAATATGCCCACAGGGTATCCTCAACCGACTTCTCAGGCATCGTTGAAAGAGAAAGGAAGTGGTCGGGGTTTTCCACTATGACCTCATGCACCCCTACCCCGCTCATCTTGTCGAATATACCCTCGCCGCTTTTCGTTATCTTGCCGCCCGGCTCAAGGGCCGGGAATTTGTTCGGCATCACCCTCAATGACCATCCAGGCCCGTTGGGTTCACTTCCCTCCGGCCTGAACGCGATTATCTCAGCTGGCGTCGTATATTCGTTACCTGGACAAAAAGGGCAAAACCCGCCCTTCTTCTTGTGGATAACCGGGGGGAAATCCTTTGGCCTTTTCCCTCTCTCAACAGAGATTATCACCCATCTTCCCAAAATAGGATCTTTCCGAAGTTCAGGCACGTGGACCTCCTGTCCAGTTAAGGAAAATGAAAATACGCAAAAGATTATGTTTTTTTTATTATACTAGAAAATCATAAAACCAACATTCCTGCATAGAACGGTAAACGGCCTTTTCGAGGACCCATGCGTCTATGTGCGGCTGCTCAGGGAAAAAAGGGCCATCCTGTTTGACCTTGGCACGCTAACCGGTCTGCCGGATGGTCTCGTCGTAAAAGTTACCGACGTATTCGTAACCCACACCCACATTGACCATTTCATAGGGTTTGACCACCTGCTTAGAAACATGCTCGGAAGCCAGTCTCCGCTCAGAATATACGGGCCTGAAAACATCATAGAATGCGTGGCAGGCAAGCTGAAGGGATACGCCTGGAACCTTATCGAAAACTATCCTCTGAACATAGAGGCATACGGCATTTCAAAGGACAGGGTAAGACATGTGAGCTTCCGGGCAAAAGACAGGTTCGAGCCGGTTGAGGACCCTGCGCAAAAACCTTTCCAGGGCATTGTCCTTGAAAATGACTACTTCAAGGTAAAGGCGATCGTTCTTGAACATGACATAGAATCCATCGGTTGGAGCCTGGAAGAGGATTTCCATATCAATATAGACAAATCCGCGCTGACGGCCATGGGGGTGGATACGGGCCCATGGCTCACTGACTTCAAAAAGAAAATACGCGCCGGCTGGCCGGAAGACTCCGTTTTCATCATCCCCGCAGGAAGAAACCCCAAAATAGAGATAGCGTTTGGCGAGCTAAAACGCAGGATCGCCATGATCACCCGCGGGCAAAAGGTCACTTACGTCATGGACTCCTCGCCCACCCCGGACAACATACGGAAAATAACGGAATTTGCCTCCGGGACGGACACCCTTTACCTGGAGGCGTATTTCCTTGACGAGGACATGGAAAGGGCAATAGAAAGAAATCACCTCACTGCAGGCATAGCGGGCAGGATCGCCCGGGAAGCGGGGGCCAAAAACCTTCACATCATGCATTATTCCCCAAAATACCGCCACAACGCGGAGGCCATTGCCAGGGAAGCGTCTGAGGCCTTCGGGGCCAGGGTCCATGAGGCATCGCCTTACGGCCAGGAAAGTTTTTAGCGGGCACAAAGCCCTCCTGAAAAGCGTTGCAAATTTCCGGCCTGCTGATAAAATTTGAACTGTAAAACCACGGGCCGCGGCATTCCTGCCGGATCGGAAAAACAAAATTTCTTTAAAAAAACCCATGGAGGTAGATATGAGAAAGGCCTTTATTTTTTTTGCGGTACTGGTGTTAATGTCCGCTGCATTTGCGCGCGGAATGGCGATCGCCGCAGACAACTCGATAGAGCCAATGCAGGGCGGAATGATGGACGATTCCATGATGGGCCAGATGGGGGGAATGGGCGGCTACGGGGGAGTTTGCACCTCCTGCATGAGGGGAGCCATGAGGGGCGGCATGCTGATGCGCGGCGGAAACCGCTGGGGCATGCATGAAGAGGTGGAGCACGGGATGATGATGGGCGGGCTTTCAGGCATGGACATTACGCCGATGCTGAAAGCTGAGTTCATGAAGGCCATCATGAAAAACATGATAAGAAACGCCCTTCAGGACCCGGAGATAAAGGGGTTCCTGGACTCCACGGCCACGCTCCGGAAAGACCTCGTGATGAAGGAATTCGAGTATTTCGAGGCCTTCAGAAACCCGGCCACTACGCCTGAAGAGCTTGCAACGCTGAAATCCGGGATCAGGGACATTAAAATGAAGATAAGGGCAAAGATGAAGGAGATGGCGCCCTACAGAGGGAAAATGATGCGCTAAAAAGAAAAATATAAAAAGGGGCTTTTGGAATTCAAGGCCCCTTTTTTTCTATTCATCAAATGAAACTGAATCTTCCCGAGAGACTCATGACCAACAGTCCCTTCAGGGCCTTTTTGCAAAAAAATGTGGAGGGTCCCAAGCTCAGATCGATGGCATCTAAAAAGCGGTATCCCGTTTGCCTGGAGCTTGGCTGCGGAAACGGCAGGGGCGTCCGGATCATAAAGGGACTTTTCGGAGCCGAAAAGGTGACCGCGACCGACATAGACCCCTCCCAGCTCGAACGGGCAAGGAAACGCCTGAAATCCTATGGCAACCAAGTGGAATTCAGGCTGGAAAGCGCTACGAATCTCTCATGCGAGCAGGTGGGAGAATATGACGCTGTATTTGCCTTTGGCGTGATCCATCATACGGAGGACTGGCGAAGGTCGTTGCGTGAGATCAACCGGGTATTGAAACCCGGAGGCGAATATTTTTTTGACGAGCTTTTAAAGGGTTTTCTTCAAAGTGCGCCGGTGAAGGCTGCCACCCGGCATCCTGAAGGCGGCATGTTCACGGCGGAGGAGTTCGCCGGATACCTCTTGCAGAATGGCTTTAAGCTTGCAGGCAGGTGGCAGCTGGACGGCATCTGGCTCCTGGGC
>JAKAGP010000359.1 GCA_021825785.1 Nitrospirota bacterium | reverse complement strand
AATATTTCTCCCGGACATATGCCTGGACAAAAAACAGACCGGCAAGAAGCGCAGTGGATATAAGAAACATGGCCAAAGGCGTTTTATGACTGAGCCCGCGCTTAAGCGACTGCCCTATAAAATGAGCCAATATCGGAATAAAAGCGCTCGGCACCAGAGCGTAAATCCATGTTTCCACAGTCGAGCGGCCGAAAACTTCGAAAACTGCCGAGTTAAGGGGTAACTCCAGAAGCATAAGAAAGCCCATCAAGACCAAATATGTCGCATGTCCCGGAGATACGTGCTCCAGATTCTGGGAAAGTTTTTCGGCCTGATTAAGAGCTACTTCGGAAGAAGACCGGTCCTGTTTCGCTTTATCCAGTTCGCGGCTGGTGTTTTCACAAGCCCTGCTTGCGTTTGCAAACCTCGCCTCCGTTTCCTTTTCTCTTTCATGCCAGTTTATGGCCAGGGTAGAGAGCCCTTGCTGGCACGCCCGGTGTAGCTCGCCTTCAAACTCCGGACAAACAGAGTCGTCCACAGCCGGATAATTACGCCGGCCGTCCTTCCTTGCATGCCACCAGCATTTAAGCCTTGTGTACAAAATCATTATTTGTAGTCCTCCTTTTTATCCTGTTTTTTCTTGTCTTCTTTTTGATTTTGGGACAGAAATCTTCTGCCCTCCCTAACCAGATAAGAAGGGAAACCCGCCATAGTAATTAGGTAAGGTATGAAAAGAAGGCAGCTCATAAGCCAAAGTATCCTTTTCCACCTCTTGTCAATGAGCCTGGGGTGTTTCTCTTCTATTACAAACTGCAAGCCGGTTAAGTACAGGAAAGAAAAAATCACCATGGCGAAATAACCGGCTATAATCCAGCCAAAAGACAGGTGTTTCATTTGTGTCCTCCATTAAAGGATTGTGCCGAACATGATTCCACCCAGAAGGCTTTCCACCTCTCTGGAACCCGGGTCCGTTTCCGCCAGATCAAGAGGAGTCCGTCCTCTAAGCGGGATCAGGCCGCTAGTAAACCATTTCCGGGCAGCCTCTTCGCTTCCCAACACTTCCACGCTCACGGCAAATAGGGCGGATAAGCGGTAGACCTGATCGCTCGACAGACGCGATAATCTCCCCCTTTTTATCTTGAGACGCCGGAAAGTGCCCATACCGATGCCGATGAACCTTGCAAACTCCTTGTCGGAAATATCCAGGAGTCTCTGCACCCTCCGGGCCATATAGAAAGGGATCCCTTTTCTGATGAGAGTATCGAAATAAAAGCCCTCGATCTCGTTGTTGATCTTTAAAGCTTTGGAAACATCGTAGATTTTCTTTCTAACTGCTCTGGCTTTACGAAGGATTTTTTTGGCGTCGAATGGAGGTCTATTGACCTCAAATTCAAGGTCTCGTTTTATGTTCGAAAGACCAAAAAACCCCTCTTTGTGCACATAATCAACCGGCGTGAGCCCGTCGAATTTGCTTTTTGGTGTAGTCATCCATTTGACGGCGACCTCCGGGCTATTAGGGTAAATAGCGCCAAGCGAGCTCTGTATTGAAAGCAGATTCATGGCCCGGCCTCGAAGGTCCAGTTGATTGGCAAATGCCTCTCCCTCCAGGTACTGCTTTAATCTGGCCCTGGACCTGGGACTCAACCCCAGCAGAGAAAGCTGTTCCTTAACCTTCAATCCCCAAAGATCAAATATTTCAAGCACCATGCGTGCAAGCTCTATCCTGCCTTCAGGTCTGCCCGTGTCTGGTTTTTTAGTAAAGTCAGTCTTCACGCTTTTCTCCTTTGCAAATGTCCTCATCTGTTTCGTCTTCGCTCCAGGAAAGGAATTTTTTGACCTCACGGGCTAAAGTGGAGAATCCCAATAAGAGTAAAAAGGTTGGAATAGGTAAGAGTATCAGGCAGCTTAGCAGCCAAAGAACCCTTTTCCACTTCCTGTTAATGAGGTGGGGATACTTTTCGTCCAGCAATAGGCCTAAAGCCAGAAGCCCGTAAAATGAAAACAGCACGCCACCAACATAGCCCGCCATTATCCAGCCGTATGGTATGCTGTTCATTTTGTCTCCTTATCCGCCGCTTCTTTTGACTTGCAGATCGTATATAGCCGTTTGAGAGCTGTGAGCGCGTTCTCCGCGGTCTTGCCGAAGGCGAATCCCCCCATGCAGCTGGGAGTGACTGCAACGTAATCCCGGCCGTAACGGCCAGCTCCCGGAGAATGGCATATTTCGTAATGCATCATGTCCTTTTCCTGCCCCACGGCAATTTCCCCGGATTTAACGTGTACCAGTTCCGGCATTGGTTTCTTCGGCTTTCTTGCCCTCATAGTAAATATCAGGGCACGTTCCGCAAACTCGTTGCTATAGAAAATGTCCCCATGCGCCACAATAACCACGGCCTTCACTTCTACATATCTTTTGGAAGGGACGAAGTCCAGGAAGCGCCCGGCCATTTCATAGAGGATGTACAGATGACCCAGTTCGTTTGAAATCTTTAAAAGGGCTACCCTGTCCCTTTCGATCTCAAGGTCCCCAAACCATATCTTTTTGGCCCTGCTGTCAAATATATTGGCGTTGAAGATGGTCGTAGGCTTGGCCTTGCTCTTGCTGTGGTAAAGCATCCGGCCTGCCATGCCGAGATATTCCCGCGCCACCGGGGATAAATCCTCGAAATCCGCGCCGTCCCCCAGAAAAGGGTTCTTCTGCTTTTTCTCCGTCACTCAGCTATCTCCTTTCCGATTGCGTCGGTCAAGATTTTCATTTTTCCCTCTTTGCCGTCTTATACGCCTTCTTGATCATTGTTCTCGTGATGAACTCCTCAGGCGCTATGGCCTGCACGTCGAATATTTCGTCTCCCACCACCTGGATTTTCTTTATCTCCTCCTCCCCGGACCTTTGGCTTCCAGCCTTGAGGAGGATTTTCAGAAATTTTTTCCTCCTTTCCTCATCCAGCCCCTTGTAAAGCCCGTCAAAATACTTGAAGTCGTTCTCCTTGATGTACATGTAGCCTCCTTATCATTAAAAGATTTTTTAATCTTTAAATGATTATTTTTATTCACCTTACATATATATAGGGTTTTGGCTAGAAAAGTCAAGTCTTTTTACGATAACTTTTTATCATTTAAAAAGAGAGATAGATCTCCTTCTTTTATCAATAAAATCCTGAAAAAGGGTCTTTTTTGACCGGTTATTATACTATCCCTGATCATGATCATTTCTGTGAACATTTCG
>JAKAGP010000358.1 GCA_021825785.1 Nitrospirota bacterium | reverse complement strand
GAGTCTCAAGGCAGGCGGCCAGAACAGGAAGGCCGACGAATTCAAGAAGATAATCGCTTTTTATGAGGGTGATAAGAACAAACGCGAACTCATTGATATTTCTACCGATGATCCCGGTTCTGAAGCGTCGTTTGCCGCACAGTTTCTGGTTGGTGTTTATTACGCGAAGAATGGCTTTTTTCCGGAGGCATCGGGCTATTTCAATAAGGTCTCCCGTGAATCAAAGGATGGTTTCATCAAGGCGGCTGCCATTTATAAAGAAGGACAGTTGATGTTTTTTGAGAACCGGTTCAGTGACGCCGTTTCCACGTTTGAGAAGGCTGTGAGAGCGGGATCAATTGAGGCGAGGCTCTGGCTTGCCAACGCTCTTCTTTTAAGAGGCGAGACGGAAAAAGCATGGAAGATATATGAGAAAAATTCCACTGACCGGAATATAAGCGATCCGATTACCCTTATGAGCATCGGAGACATAAGCGCAATAAAGGGGGATTTTTCGACCGCAAGAAATATTTTCAACCGACTCGCCGCGAATTTCAAAAAAAGCAAATTCATTGCGGCCTTTTTTACTTTGAAGTCAGGCGATACATATCTTTCGGAAGGGCGCAGAGACGAGGCCATAAGGATTTACAGAAATACCAAAGCTTCGCTATCCGGCGAAGGATGGAGCATGGCAACCCTGTCGCTTGCGGATGCGCTCGCGGCGAGTTCCGGCGCCAAATCCCAAACTGAAGCTCTTGGTATGTATCAGGCCGTATCTGAAGGTGATTATCTCGGGTCAGGGTATGCGAGCCTCAGCGCTGTCTCTCTTGAGATAAAACTCGATAAATTTGACGAGGCGGTGTCAAACCTCGCGTCATTTCCAGGCAGATTCCCGGCGAGCCCCTTGAGGACCGGCCTGAATTCGCTTTACGGAGAGCTCGCGTACAGGTGGATAAATTCGCTTTTCTCCCATGGCGATTATTACGGGGTCGTAAAATTATACTCCGTATACGGCGCAAGGATACCATTCGGTAAGAAGGCCACTACTTATCTTGAGACCGGCAAGGCTTACGCAAAACTTGGGTTGTTGCCGGAGGCGGTAGA
The DNA here is from genome assembly GCA_021825785.1 of Nitrospirota bacterium. Next base: position 2,141 of record JAKAGP010000358.1, on the reverse strand, counting down.
TAGCCTGAGCGCGTCCGTTAAAATGGGAAATAACGCCGTAAGCGAGGAGGCAATGATTGAGCTCGTAGCTGTCTACGTGAGCCAGGGGGACGCTAACGCCGCGGAAAGGCTTCTCAGGATATATAAAAGCCGTTTTCCAAAGAGTTCCAGAAGCTCTGAGGCCGAAAAATTGCATTTCGACATCGCCTACATCAAGAAAGACTACAAAGAAATTGCGGATTCGAGAACCGCTTCTGATGATCCACGGTCTCTCATGATGAAGGCTCACGCCCTTCTGAAGCTCGGCAGGAAAAAGGAAGCAGTTGTTTTTCTTGGAAAGGCAGCGAACAAATTTCGTGAAGAAGGCGATATGCGCGAAGCCGCCGCGGCCTTTATAGACATCGCGGATACGGCGTACGCGGCCGAAGACTACGGAGAGGCCATAAGCGGTTACAGGAAGGCTGTTGAAAGCCTGAAGGACGGCAAATATAAGGATGACGATGATAGATCGTGGTCACTATACAGGATCGCGCAGAGCTACGAAAGACTCGACATGAAAGATGAGCGGAATGAGGCATTAAAGGATCTTGATGGTCTTAATAATGATTACGGACGCTGGTCCAAGGAGATTTTCAGGGAAACGCATCAACGCCTGTAACACCGGGAGATTATAATGAGTGTAAACATTAAGGCCGATATCTTAAATGACGCATTTAATGTATTCAATGACGCCTCAAAAAAACTGGAGAGGCAATATGCCTTGCTTGAAGAAAGGATAGATGAGCTGAATCGGGAAATAGCTGAAAAGAACAGGACTATGGAAAGGACGAGGAGGCTAACAGCGATGGGCGAGATGGCCGCCCGGATAGCCCATGAGATCAGAAACCCCCTGGCATCTATAGCCATTTTCGCCTCTATCCTTGAACGGGATCTTGATGGCGATTCGGACAAGAAACGGCTGGCATCGCATATTACGAAAGGGGTTAAAACGCTCGATAACGTCGTATCGAACATGCTTCTTTTCGTAGGTTCGCCTGTGGCTCATTTAAATTCTCTGGACATAAGAGATATCATAGATGACGCGATCGCTTTAACCGGAGGTCATGATAAAAAGGGTGTCAAGGTAAATGCGTCTTTCGAAGGTCAAACCATCATACCGGGGGATCAGGGGCTTCTCAAGCAGCTTTTTTTGAACCTTTTCATAAACTCTTTTGATGCCATGGATGAGGGCGGATTACTGTCCGTCAGAACCTCGGTTTCGAATCCGACCGATGGATTTTTGTGGATAGAGGTCAAGGATGATGGAGCCGGAATACCCAAAGACTTGCTCGACCGGATATTCGACCCCTTCTTTTCAACGAAGGAACGAGGCACAGGACTTGGGCTGGCGATAGTGTCATCGATCGTAACCGCGCATAAGGGTTTTGTAGATGTCAAAAGCGGAGTGGGCTCCGGAACAACCTTTGTGATATGTCTGCCGCTGGAAAGTGAGCTGTAGCCATGCAAAGAATCCTTATCGTTGACGATGAAGCCGAGATGAGGAACGCCATAAAGGAGGCTCTTGGCAGAAAGGGATATACGGTAGATTGCGCCTGCGAAGGAAGGGAAGCGATACAGAAACTTATCGAACTCAAGTTCGAAATGGTAGTAAGCGACATGTTGATGCCGGGCATGGACGGCATGGAGCTATTGAGGGAAATAAAGAAAGCTGCTCCGCATATACCCGTTCTTCTGATTACAGCCTTTGGCACGATTCAAAAGGCCGTGGAGGCGGTTAAGGAAGGGGCGGTGGATTTCATGCTTAAGCCGTTTACTCTTGAGGCCCTTGAGATTACGGTTGAGAAGGCCTTAAAGAAACGCCTTGATATGTCCAAGTTTGAGACGAACGGAAAGACGATGGTCTTTAAGGACGCTTCGATGACAAAATTGATGTCCATGGCCGCCATTGCCGCGGCAAGCGACGCGACGATACTTTTATCCGGAGAAAGCGGTACGGGCAAAGAGCTTCTTTCACGTTTCATCCATCTGAGGAGTCCAAGGTGCGGCAAACCGTTTGTGGCCGTTAATTGCGCCTCTATACCGGAAGGTCTTCTGGAAAGCGAACTGTTCGGTCATGAAAAAGGCGCATTCACCGGAGCTGTTACTAACAGGCTGGGCAAGTT
>JAKAGP010000009.1 GCA_021825785.1 Nitrospirota bacterium | reverse complement strand
GACAGACTACCACTTCGCCAAGATGCAGGGGAAGGGCCTCGAATACAGGAAAAAGATGCTCGCCGATTACCAGAGCTATGTAAACGCCGGGAACGATTTCCCGCTCAGAAAGTTCTCCGAGAGGACCGGGCCCGCCTCCGCGGCCATAGGCTACGGCAAAGGCATGCTGCTTTTTCATATGCTCAAAGGCATCGTCGGCAGCCTGGTTTTTTATAAATCCTTGAAAGCGCTCATAGCGCAGTACAGATGGAAAAGGGCCTCCTGGGGAAACATACAGGGGGTATTTGAGCACCAGTCCGGCAAGGACCTTGGCTGGTTCTTCAGCCAGTGGCTGGACCGCACGGGGGTCCCCGCCTTTACCGTTGAAAACGAGCAGTCCCTCGTCCTGGACGGCATGCCGCAGGTCTCTTTTGAACTCTCGCAGGATGGGGAACCTTACAGGCTCACCCTTCCGGTAAAGGTGGTCATGGGGATAAAGGAGAAGACAGAGCCCCTGCAGCTAAAAAGCGCAAGCCACACGTTCCGGGTGATCTCTGATGAGAAGACGGCGGATGAAAGGCCGTCCGGCCTTGTCATTGACCCAGGCTGCGATGTCATGCGCCGCCTCGCCCCGGATGAGTTTGCCCCTTCCATAGCCAGGCTTTTTGGCAGCCGGAAGCGCATAGTGGCTTACCTGGCCGGCGGCAAGGAGAAATATTCCACGCTCATTGATGTTCTTTCCGGGGAAGGCTTTGCCGTTAAAGAGGCAAAGGACCTGAAAGAAGACGAAATAGAAAACTCCTCCATCCTGGCCCTTGGTTCTGACAACCCACTTTTAAAGAGGCTTTTTGGCCGTTTGGAAAACCCGGTGAAAGGCTTTGCAATTACCGTGAAAGAAAACCCTCTTGATCCCTCCAATGTCATTGCCGTGGCCAGGGCAGCTTCAAAAGCGGAGGTGGACCAGGCCGCCGATAAGATTTCCCATTACGGTCAGTACCAGACCCTGGTGTTCGAGGGAGGCAGGAACGTTGAAAAAAAGACGGCTGAAAGCGAGGACGGGATGATGTACAAATTATCAAGCCCGGTGCCGTCGATCCGGACTTCCGGGACACTTGAGCTGGACAATGTAATAAAGACTGCCAGTTCCTCACCTGTCATATTCGTGGGGGAGCGGCATGCCAACTATGAGGATCACGAGGTTGAACTGGACGTCATAATGGCCCTCCACAAGATGGGGAAAAAGTTCGCCATAGGCATGGAAATGTTTCAGATACCCTTTCAGAAGGCCATAGATGATTTCATCTCAAGGAAAATAGATGAAAGGGAGTTTTTGAAAAAGTCGGAGTACTTCACCAGGTGGGGTTTTGATTACAACTACTACAGGCAGGTGCTGGAGTACGCCAGGGCAAACGGCATCCCTGTTATTGCGCTCAATATACAAAAGGAGATCACGGAGAAGGTGGCAAAGGGCGGTCTTGATGCCCTTTCCCCCGAGGAGTTGAAGAAAATCCCCGCAACCATGGACATGTCCAACGTCAAATACAGGAAGGAACTTGAGGAGATCTACGCGATGCATCCTCAGGGTACCGGCTTTGACAACTTCTACCAGGCGCAGATACTTTGGGATGAGTCCATGGCGCGCTCGGTGGCCGGATTCCTGAAGAAAAAGCCTGATTACCAGATGGTTGTGCTTGCGGGCGCGGGGCACATCATGAACGGCTACGGCATACCGGACAGGTTCGCCAGGCGCACCGGAAAGAAATATGTTACGCTGGTGAACGGCTCTTTCTCTTTCGACCCCGACATCGCCGATTACGTCCTTTTCCCCAAGCCCCAGGCCCCCCCAGTCTCCGGCAAGCTGGGAGTTATCATTGAAAATAAGAACAAGACGGTGAAAATAACCGGTTTCACTCCGGGCAGTCCGGCCCGGAAGGCCGGGCTGTTTACAGGAGACACGATCGTTTCCATTGATGACTGGAAGGTGGGATCGGTGGCGGATGCGCGGATCGCCCTTTTCGACAAGCTCCCGGGACAGACAGTCTCCGTGACAGTGGTGAGGAAAAGGTTTTTATTCGGCGGCAAGACATTGACGGTAAAAGTGATCCTTTAGACCGCTTTCAGAGTGAAGAGATTTTCGTGCCGGGAATCCTTCTTTGAATGACCCTTCAATAAGGATTCCCGGCAATGCAATAGCCGGCAATATAAAACTGGCAGCGGGGCTTAATTAAAAACGGTCTTTTTTACTCCGTCCCGCTTTTTACAAGCAGGACCGAGCAGGGCAGTTTCCGTATGATCTCATCCTGGTTCCTTCCGAAAAGCATATGTTCGAGTTTCCCTTCGGAGTGGGCGGCCATGATCAAAACATCTATCTGGTGTTCTTTCACAGCCTTCAGTATCTCACGAGCGGGCTCTCCAGTTGCGACTATCTCGGTTATTTTTATCCCCTGCTGTTTTTCCCCGGCTATCATTGAGACAAGCTGCCTGTGCGTGTCTTCAAGGAGTTTTTTGTACTCCTCCGCCAGGTTAGGCACGGGTACATTCCATCCCTCCAGGCCAAACGGATTGTGAACGGCGTGCATTACATAGAGGTCTGCCCCCAACTTGCGCGCCAAAGATGCCCCGTAATGAAATACTTTCGGTGAGTCTCTCTCCATCCGGCTTATCAAGAGCATCCGCTTGATCTCTTTCATTCTGTCCTCCCGGTTCTGAATTTTCTGTAAAAGAGATAACCTATTTTGATTTCAAAGTCCAGTTTTTTCTATTGTCAATTCTTTTTATTTTTTTAGCCTTGAAATATCAGTGCGGTTTGTTTGACTATAGAAGATATCCCGGACGCATAAAAAAATCAAAAAAGGAGTTTTTCCGCCGATGAAAAAGGCCCAAAAAGGCGATACCGTAAAAGTGCACTATACGGGGAAATTCAATGACGGGACCGTCTTTGATTCCTCAAAAGGGAGGGAGCCGCTCCAGTTCACGCTGGGAAGAGGGAGCCTCATCGCCGGCTTTGAGGAGGCGGTGTCGGGGATGGCTTCGGGAGAGGCGAAGACGGTCTCCATCCAGCCTGGCAATGGATACGGCCTGCGGAGGGAAGAGCTTGTTTTCAGGGTAAAAAAAGAGAATTTCCCTCCCGCCATTGACCCTGAACCAGGCGCGATGCTGCAAATGAGGCAGCCCGACGGCGGGCTTATGGAAGTGCGGATATCCCAGGTTGCAGAAGATTTTATAGTTCTTGATGCCAATCACCCACTGGCTGGCAAAGAGCTTGTCTTCGAGATCGAGGTGGTGGAGGTGTCCTGAAAAAAGGCCCTGCCTGGCCGCCAGGCGCAAAAATCAATGTTTGAAAAGCAAATCAAATTAAATTAAAATTTTGCCGGGGAAATCGAAATAATGTTAATCTTTTAATAGATGTTCGAAAGTTTTTCCGGTCCGCTGCTTAGATCATGTTTTGCCCTCTGCATTGATGCAGGTCATCGCCCCTACGGATATTCGAACATGGCCCAAAAGCAGGCATCCAAATGATAAGGCGTGAAGACAGAAAGCCGTTGTTTTTAGAGTATGCTTACAGGGTGTTTTTCCAGGCCGCTGGAAGGCTCCTGCGGGCCGTCGCCGGGATCAGGGGATATGAAGACGATCTGAAGGCCGCAATAAGGCGGGCTGATGAGGAAAAGGCAAAGTTTGCCTCCATTGTAGCCGCCATCGGCGACGGCATCAGCATACAGGATACCTGCTTTAATATCCTTTACCAGAATCCGGTCCTGATCTCCAAGGTCAACGAGCATATCGGAGAGCGCTGCTATCAGGCATACGAGCACAATTGCAAGGTATGCGGAGGCTGCCCCCTGGAGATGACTTTCAAGGATGGCGGAATCCACCGGGTAGAAAGAAAGGTCTTGACCGAAAGAGGTCCGAAATATCTTGAGATCACTGCTTCTCCGCTGAGAGATCCCACTGGCAGGACCATTGCGGGCATTGAAGTGGTAAGGGACGTTACGGACCGGTGGGAGTCGCATATGGCCTTGCAGGAGACGGCTGAGACCCTCAGGTCCCTGGTCGAGGCCTCGCCTCTTGCCGTAATAGCCGTCTCAATGGACGGCACCGTTACACTGTGGAACTCCGCGGCGGAGAGGATTTTCGGCTGGAGCAAAGAACAAGTCCTGGGGCTGCCTAATCCGATCATTCCCGAAGACAAAAAAACCGAGTTCGGTTCGATCCTGGAAAGGGTCGGAAACGGCGGGAGCATAACCGGCCAGAGGTTCAGGAGAATGAGAAAAGACGGCTCTCTGGTGGACATCAGCCTTTCTGCATCACCCATGAGAGATGGTAACGGCAAAATTACGGGTACGATGGCCCTTCTGGAAGACATAACTGACCGGGTGAAGCTTGAAGACCAGATAGCGGCTGATGTTGCCGATAAAAGGAAAGCGGAAGAAAAGATCAAGACACAGTTGGACCGGTTAAAGGCGCTGCGCAACATAGATATGGCCATAACCGGCAGTTTCGACCTGCGGGTAACGCTCAACATCCTTTTGGATGAGGTCCAGGAGAAACTTGGCGTGGATGCCGCCGACGTGCTCCTTTACGACCCTCAGATGATGACACTGGAGCACGCGGCAAGCAAGGGGTTTAGGACGGAGGCGATAAGGCGCCTTAAGCTCAATGCCGGCGAAACCTGCGCCGGTCATGTGGCCATTGAGCGGAAGAGTTTCATATATCCGGACATATTCAAAATGAGGTGCGGCGGTTTTGCCGGGGGGGAGCTCACCAAGACGGGGCACGCGTTCCCCCAGACACATCTGGTTTTAAATGAAGGTTTTAAGGCCTATTTCGGCGTGCCTCTGATGGTAAAGGGCCGGGTAAAAGGAGTGCTGGAGATATTCCACCGTTCGACCTTTTCCCCTGACGACGGATGGCTGGAATTCCTGGATTCAATGGCTGGGCAGGCCGCCATGGCCATTGACAACGCCCTTATGCTCGATGAACTGCAGAAGTCCAATGACGAATTGACGATGGCCTATGACACCACCATTGAGGGATGGTCAAGGGCTCTGGACTACAGGGACGCGGAGACTGAAGGGCATTCGCAGAGGGTCACGGAAATGGCCGTAAGGATCGCCGGGGCCTTCGGGATAAAGGGCGCTGACCTCGTTCATATCCGCCGGGGCGCGCTGCTGCATGATATAGGGAAACTGGGGGTGCCCGACCATATACTGCACAAAAGAGGCGCACTTACAGCCGAAGAGTGGGAAATAATGAGAAAACATCCCGAGATCGCCTTCGAGCTGCTGTCCCCGATAAAATACCTTGAGCCCGCCATAGTCATACCTTATTATCATCATGAAAAATGGAACGGCTCAGGTTATCCGGTGGGGCTCAAAGGGAAGCAGATACCTTTGGCCGCCCGCATATTCGCCGTGGTTGACGTCTGGGATGCCTTGTGCTCTGATCGCCCGTACAGAAAAGCCTGGACCGAAGAGAAGACAAAAAAACATATCGAGTCTCTTGCCGGGCAGGATTTTGACCCGGAAGTAGTGGAAATCTTTTTAAAGACGATAAACGCCTGAACACATCATGCGGCCTGCCGGCTGTTCCCTCTGATACCCCTGGGTGTCAATTCCCAGCCTGGGGGGGCCTCATGGCAAATGGGCGGACGGCCGTTAGAATAAAATACTTCTCTTCAGGGACCGGCGCTATAATGAATGGAAGCGGCCCTGACACCTTGTCGCCGTAAAACCCAGCTCCCGCAAACGGGTTCATTGTTGCAGCCCAGCCCGGCGAGTCGATCCGTGTTTCTCTGATGGAAGCGTACCCTCTGAAAAGAAATAGAGGCAAAACATAACTGTTATTTGCCGGGCTGACGATCACATCCCCGGGGCGGATGGCCGTCCGCATGAAATCGGCCGGCTTGCCCCCAAATTCTTCCATGTAATACTGGAACCCCCAATGCCCCATGAACCACAAATTGCCCTGTCCCTGATAACTGCCGCCTATTGAAACGGCAGCGGAGCGCTGGGAGCCCGCCCAGTTGTAGTCCGTCAGGGCAGCCGTAAGCGCTATGATAAGAGAAGGTATCAGTGGGGCGATGACGAAGAAGCGTCCTTGGGGGATGAAACGGGCGGAGGATTTGCCCGGAGCAGAAGCGCGTTCGATCGCTCTCATGATGAGTATGCCCATTGGAGGAAAGATCAAAAGGACCGTGCGTGCGTTGATCGTCCAATTGAGAAGGCATAGAAAAAGAAAAATTCCCACCACCCAGAGGAAAAGCAGCAGAGAGCCTGAGTCCCTGGCCTTCCAGAGGTCTGAAAAAGTGACCGCCATTGCGCTGGCCCCGCCGAGGGCAAAAAGGTAGAACTGCGTGATGAACAGCCAATGGAAAACAGGGTCATTTTGGAACCGGACTATCGCCCCTGGGAACGGCTCCAAAAAAGTCCCCGGCGGAACAAAAGTCAAAATGACCGCCATTATAAGTGCCCCCGTGATGAGGGCCTTTTTGCGCCAGATGGAAAAAGAGTAGAAAAGCACGGAAATCAGGCATCCGCCGATAAAGACCAGCCCTATTATAAAATTAAAAAAACTTTTCCCCGGATAGGAAACGGCATAGGAAGCCGCATTCAGAAGAAGACCCCGGCCGTATAAGACATAGGTGATCCAGTCGTACCCTGCCAGCGCCGCCACAGGGATTAACAGAAACCATGCCCATCTGCCCTGTTTCCTGGCGAATGAGTAGCACAGAAGAAGAGGGACAAGGCTCATGCCGACATATTTGCTGAGGCTGCTGGCCGCAATGAACAGGGAAGCAAGGACAACACTGGGAACCGATCTTTTGTCGAGACCCCGCATCCACAGGAACACCGCCCATACCCAGAACGCGGTCATCATCATGTCGCACATGACCGTCGTTGCGGATATCATGAAAACGGGTGTCAGCACGCCGGCCAGGGCGGCGGTCAAAGGCCTTGAACAAAGCTCCCTGGCAAGATAGTAAGTCCCGATGGCAGCGGCAGCCGCAAAGACAAAAAAGGCCATATGCAGGGCGGCCTCCGACCAGCCGAACAATTTTGCAACAACGGCCATGTAATAGGAGGACAGGGGAGGATTTTCATAGAACCGGTAGACTGGCTCCAGGACCCCGCGCCAGTTGATGTTGAAGCCGAAAAAATCCATGGGGTTTGACTGGATATGACGGGCGATCCATATATAAAGCGGGTCGTCCACATTGAATGCCTTGCCCGCAAACGGGATAAGGCAGGCAAAAACGACCGCGCCCAAAAAGACCGCAGGCCATGCGGTCTTTTTTTTGTCTCTGCCGCCGCTCAATGCTCCGTGAGGCCCTTTGTTGAGGTAGTCGTCCATAAAAAACCGTTTTGATCTCACCCATTCAACAGAGATGACTAAAAAGATTAACACAAAAAATGCCGAAAGGCATAAAATCGTCTTGTGCTTTTTTCTTTTTGATGATAATTTTTTTATAACGAAGAATTGGAGGGAGGGCTTTTTCTTTTTTTTGGGAGGCCTGATGAACGCGCGGACTGGTTACAGCCTTTGGCCTCTGGTTGTATACTTCTTCCTGGCGATAGCCACCGCGGGGGGTATGATGGGGCTTTCGTATGTCCTTGGTCAGCGCCACCGTGAGCGCGAGACCGGGCAGCCCTACGAATCCGGGATAGTTGCCACGGGCACCGCCCGCATCCGCTTCGATGTGAAGTTCTACCTGGTGGCGATGTTTTTTGTGGTATTCGATCTGGAAAGCCTGTTCATATTTGCCTGGGCGGTTTCGGTAAGGGAATCTGGATGGGCGGGCTATATCGAGGCGCTTATCTTCATAGGAGTGCTTGTGGCGGCCCTTGCCTATCTCTGGCGGCTGGGCGCGCTGGACTGGGCCTCCGGAAAAACAGCAAGGGAAAGGTGAGGGAACGGGAATGCAGTGGAGCCTGACGCGTCCAAGCCACCCCGGTCTTAAGACCAGCGACGGCACGGCGGAAGAGGCTGTAAAGGGGATGGTAGCCCTTACCACCCTGGAAGGCCTCCTGGCCTGGGGCAGGAAAAATTCCATCTGGCCTTTTAACTTTGGCCTCTCCTGTTGTTTCGTGGAGATGGCGACCAGCATTACCAGCAAGTACGACATCGCCCGTTTTGGCGCCGAGGTGGTCCGGGGGACCCCCAGGGAGGCCGATCTCATGGTGGTGGCAGGCACCGTATTTATAAAAATAGCGCCGGTGGTTAAGCGCCTTTATGAGCAGATGATGGTGCCGCGCTGGGTCATTTCGATGGGTTCCTGCGCTAATTCAGGCGGTATGTATGACATTTACAGCGTTGTTCAGGGGGTGGATAAATTCCTCCCGGTCGATGTGTACGTCCCCGGGTGCCCGCCGCGCCCCGATGCTTTCATGGAGGGGCTTTTGCTCTTGCGGGACATGGTGGGCAGCGAAAAGCGGCCGTTAAGCTGGGTTATGGGCCCCCAAGGGGTAATAAAGCCTCCTCTGCCCTCGATGCGCGACCTTAAGCGGGAAAAAAGAAGACAGGCCACCGAACTGCCTACGCCTGATCATGTCTGACGAATTCTTTCTCTTTCCGGGAAAATCAAATAAAGAAGTCCGTGCGGAGACCTTAGCAGAATGAACGAGGCCAACGGTTCAGTGATAGACGAACTTAAGGAAAGATTCGGCGCGGCGGCTGTTACCGCCCAGGAGACAAAAGACGGCGTGCCCACCGTCTGGGTGGAGAAAGCAAGGGCGCACGAGGTCCTCAGTTATCTGAAGGCCTCAAGCGGCAGGCGTTTCCGGATGCTCTATGACCTTACTGCCATTGATGAGCGGGTGCGCAGCCATAGGGATGGGCAGCCGGAGAGCGATTTCACAGTGGTCTATCATCTGCTTTCATATGACCACAATGAGGACGTGCGCGTAAAGACGGGTCTTGCGGAAGGGGCATCGATAAAGAGCATTACCGGTATCTGGCCTGCCGCCAACTGGTACGAGAGGGAGGTCTGGGACATGTTCGGCATCGGTTTTGACGGCCACCCTCATTTAAGGCGCATACTGATGCCGCCTACCTGGAAGGGGCACCCGCTCAGGAAGGACCACCCTGCGAGGGCCACGGAGATGGGCCCTTTCCATCTGCCCGAGGAAAAGAGCATGGAAGAGCAGGAGGCTATGAAGTTCCACCCCGAGGAATGGGGACTGTCGCCCCGCAGCGAAGACACGGACTATATGTTTTTGAACCTGGGGCCTCATCATCCCGGAACGCACGGACTTTTGCGCATCATACTTGCGCTGGACGGCGAGGAGATAGTGGATTCGGTCATCGACATCGGTTTTCATCACAGGGGGGCCGAGAAGATGGGAGAGCGCCAGTCCTGGCATACGTTTATCCCATATACGGACAGGATAGATTACCTGGCGGGCGTGCTCAATAACCTGCCCTACGTACTTGCGGTCGAGAAGCTGGCGGGCATCGAGGTGCCGGACAGGGTAAAGGTGATAAGGATAATGCTGTCGGAGCTGTTTCGTATAGAAAGCCACCTGGTGTGGTACGGCACCTTCGCGCAGGACCTTGGCGCCCTGTCGCCTGTCTTTTATACCTTTTATGACCGGGAAAGGATGTTTGAGATAATCGAGGCCATCTGCGGGGGGCGGATGCACCCTGGCTGGTTCCGCATCGGCGGGGTCTCTCAGGATTTGCCAGAGGGATGGGACGGCCTCGTCCGGGGTTTTCTCGACTGGCTGCCCGCACGGCTGGCCGAATATGACAGCATAATCATGAAAAACAGCCTGTTCAAGGCACGCACCAAGGGTGTCGGGGCTTATACGCTTGATGAGGCCATCGAATGGGGGGTCACAGGCCCCAACCTGAGGGCTTGTGATTTTGAGTGGGACTGGAGGAAAAAGCGTCCCTACGGGGGCTATGACTGGTTCGATTTCGAAATACCCACCGCCCGCATAGGGGACTGTTACGGCCGTGCCCTTGTGCGCGTAGAGGAGATACGGCAGAGCATGAGAATAGTGGAGCAGTGCCTTAAGAACATGCCTGCGGGCGACTACAAATCCAGGCACCCGCTTGCGACCCCGCCGCTGAAAGCCCGCACGATGCAGGATATCGAGACCCTCATAGACCATTTTTTGGGCGTCTCCTGGGGCCCGGTCATACCCGCCGGCGAGGCTGCGGTGGGTGTTGAGGGGGCAAAAGGCAACAACAGCTACTACCTAGTAAGCGACGGGAGCACGGTATCCTACCGCACCCGCATCCGCACGCCGTCTTTCCCTCATATGCAGACGCTGCCTTTGCTTGTGAAGGGGCTTAACATCCCGGACCTGATAGCGATACTTGGAAGCATAGATTTTATCCTTGCGGATGTGGACCGGTAAGCGGAAAGGCACAATGTGAAAAAATGTTGAGCGAAAAGGAACTGGCGGAGGTAGAGAAGGAACTGGCCCATTATGAAAAGAGGAAAGCCGGATGCATCGGCGCCCTTAAGGCTGTGCAGAAGCACCGGGGCTGGATATCGGATGAATGCCTGAAAGACATTGCGCAGTATCTGGAAATGACGCCCGATGAGCTTGATAATGTGGCCACGTTCTACTCATCCATATACAGAAGGCCGGTAGGCAGGCATGTCATTTTTATATGCGACAGCGTGAGCTGCTACACGGTGGGTTACCGGGAACTGCTCAGGCATCTTTCGGAGCGCCTGCAGATAAAGCCCGGACAGACGACCAGCGACGGCAGGTTCACCCTGCTTCCGGCGGCCTGCCTCGGGGTATGCGAAAAGGCCCCGGCGCTAATGATAGACGAGGACGTGCATGGCAACCTGGAGCCTCCTGAAAAGGTGGACGAGATACTGGAGAGATATAAATAGGTTTTTATTTTTATTTATGGATAACCGGACAGAAAAAAAACGGGAACAAAAACCTCTCACCGGCAGTTTCAGGGCGGACGGAAAACCTCTGGATATTTTTGAATATGAACAGGCAGGGGGGTACGAGGCGCTCCGGAAGGCGGTAAAGTCCATGACACCCAGAGACGTCCAGGAAGAGGTGAAGTCCTCCAACCTGCGGGGGCGCGGAGGAGCAGGGTTCCCTACCGGGCAAAAATGGAGTTTTGTCCCAACGGGAGAAGGCGCACCAATACCCCGCTACATAGCCGCAAACGCCGATGAGATGGAGCCTGGCACCTTCAAGGACAGGATACTCATGGAAAACAGCCCGCATATGCTCATAGAAGGCATGGCCCTGGCAGCCTACGCGACAGGTGCGGAGCACGCCTACATATTTTTACGGGGAGAATACGTGACAGCGGCCAGGGCGCTGGAGGGTGCGCTTGCCCAGGCCTACGAAAAAAATTACCTTGGTAAAAATGTCCTTGGCTCGGGTTTCAGCCTGGAGATGCATCTTCATTTGAGCGCCGGGCGGTATATGTGCGGGGAGGAAACCGGGCTTCTAAATTCCCTTGAGGGCAAGCGGGCCATGCCGCGCGCCAAACCCCCATATCCGCAGGTGAGTGGCTTCATGGGTAAGCCCACCGTGGTGAACAACGTGGAGACGCTCTGCAACGTGCCCCATATCATCAGGAACGGGGCGGCATGGTTCAAAAGCCTCTCCCTGGGCCAGGACGGCGGCACAAAGATATACGGCGCAAGCGGGAGGGTGAAGAGGCCCGGAGCCTGGGAGCTGCCGATGGGGACCACGATAAGGGAGATATTGGAAGTCCACGCGGGCGGGATGCGGGACGGATATAAATTCCGCGGGCTCATACCGGGCGGGGCCTCGACGGAGTTTCTGATAGAGGAGCATCTGGACCTTGCCATGGATTTTGATTCCCTTCAGCCCGCCGGAAGCCGCATGGGCACGGGGACCATGATCATTCTGGATGACAGGACCTGCCCTGTGGGCATGCAGATAAGCCTTCAGTCCTTTTTTGCCCGCGAGTCCTGCGGATGGTGCACACCCTGCCGTGAGGGGCTTCCATGGATAGTGCATACGTTAAACTCCATTGAAGACGGGAAAGGCGAAATGGAGGATATGGACCTGCTTCTGGATCAGGCGCGGCTTCTAGCGCCGGGGCATACCTTCTGCGCCCTTGCGCCTGGTGCGGCGGAGCCCCTGATGTCCGGCGTCAAGTATTTCCGGGAAGATTTTGAGCGTCATATAAGGGAAAAGCGCTGCCCATGGCCCATGGAGTGAAAGTTAGGGAAGAGTGAAGACGATGGCAAAACCAGAAGAAAAAGAAAAACCGGAAGAAAACGGAGAGAAAATGGTCACCGTATATATAGACGGCAAGCCCTACCAGGTGAAGGCGGAGCGGAACATGCTTGACGTCTGCCTTTCCCTTGGCATGGACCTGCCTTATTTCTGCTGGCACCCGGCGATGCATTCCGTGGGGGCCTGCCGGCAGTGCGCGGTAAAGCAGTTCAGGGACGAAAACGACAAAAAAGGCAAGATAGTGATGGCCTGCATGACCCCTGCCGCCGAAGGTACCAGGATATCCCTGAAAGACCCCGAGGCCATGGAGTTCAGGGCAAGCGTGATCGAATGGCTTATGCTAAACCATCCGCATGACTGCCCGGTGTGCGACGAGGGCGGGGAGTGCCATCTGCAGGACATGACCGTGATGACCGGGCACGCTTACCGAAGGACCCGTTTCAAAAAGCGCACTCACAAAAACCAGTATCTTGGCCCGTTGGTAAACCACGAGATGAACCGCTGCATCCAGTGTTACAGGTGTGTGCGTTTTTATAACGACTATGCGGGCGGCAGAGATTTGGGTGTTTTCGGCGCCCATGACAACGTCTATTTCGGGCGGCATGAAGACGGCGTTCTTGAAAGCGAGTTCAGCGGCAACCTCGTGGAGGTCTGTCCCACCGGGGTCTTCACGGACAGGGTGCTCAAGAAGCAGTACACGAGGAAATGGGACCTGCAGACCGCGCCTTCCATCTGCGTTCACTGCTCCATGGGCTGCAACATAATACCGGGAGAGCGCTACGGCACTTTAAGGCGGATAAGGAACCGCTACAACGGTGAAGTAAACGGCTATTTCATATGCGACAGAGGGCGGTACGGTTTTGAGTTTATAAACAGTCCGGAGCGCATTGGCGAGCCGTACCTATCGTCCGGAGATGTGCCGTCCGGAGATATTTTGCTTTTGTCCGGGAAGGAAGCAGGCGACGCAAAGATACTGAAGGGCAGGAAGATACTGAAAGAAGGGGAAGTTTTGCCCCACCTTAGGGCCGTTATCGGAGGGGCAAAAGGGATAATAGGCATCGGCTCCCCGCGGGCGTCGCTTGAGGCAAACTACCTGCTTGGAAGGCTGGTTGGCCCTGAGAATTTTCATCCCGGTTTTTCAGCCGCCGAATCCGTACTTGTGCGGCAGATGGTATCCATTCTTTCAGATGGGCCTGTCCGCACCCCTTCGCTTAAGGAAATGGCACACGCGGACGCCGTGTTAGTCCTTGGAGAAGACATCCCCAATACCGCTCCAATCTTAGGGCTTGCCCTGAGGCAGGCCGTACGGCAAAAGCCGATGGAGAGGGTCATCAGGGAGATGAAGATACCCCAATGGCATGATTACGCGATAAGGGATGCGATGCAGGAAGAAAGAG
>JAKAGP010000357.1 GCA_021825785.1 Nitrospirota bacterium | reverse complement strand
CCCGTTGAAATGATAATGCAGCGTATAGCTCTTGCTTACGCCCTCGAATACGATCAGCGGGTTTCTACTCACAGCACCTCGGCAAACTTCCATGCGAGTTTGCTGTAGAAAAAATAACCCAGGCAGAAGAAAAGGATCCCATACCCCAGGGCCGCGCCCGCGTAGACCGGGTTTATAGAGCCGTTGAGAAACAGGTTGCGCCAGCTTATCATCAGCATGGCAAACGGATTCAGTTTCAACAGGACCCGGTATTTGTCAGGCACCATGGTCTCGGAATAGATCACGGGCGTGAAGTAAAAAAGCGCGGTGGTCAGGATGGTGGTCAGCCTCTCCAGGTCCCTGAAAAAAAGGTTCAGCGAGGCCAGGAAAAGCGCGATCCCGTAGGTCATCAGTATCTGTACGGACAGAAGGGCGGGCACGCCCCAGACCAGGGAAAGGCTTGGGACCCTGTGATATACGAACATGAAAAAAAGGATCACGGGAATGGAGAGCACAAAATGGACCGAATCGTGCAGCACCAGCGTCAGCGCCAGTATATGACGGGGGAAGTTCACTTTTTTGATCAGCGTGGAATTCATGAGAAATACCATCGGGGAGGCATTGATGGAGTTGGTAAAGTTCTGCCATGGGAAAAGCCCGGCTATGAGGAAAAGCACATAATCCTTCATGTGGATTTTCATGACTACTTGAAAAGCCACAAAAAAAACGAATGCGAACGCCAGCGGATTCAAAACGGACCACAGATAGCCCAGGAAGCTGTTTTTATAGCGGACTTTCATCTCCTTCTGGGTAAGGATTATCGCGAGGTCCTTGAAATAACCGAGGTTTCGAGATTTTACTTTTTTTTTATTTGTCATATCCTGCCGAAAAGAAAAACCGCTACCCGGCCTTTTTTTGAATTTTCAAGCCGCGGGCGGGTTTCCTGCGTCCCACAGGCCGGCAAATCCATTATCAAACCTGCCTAGTTAATCAAAAGTGAAGCCAGTTTGTCAACGTCCCTCCAGAAATTCATCGGCAACTTTCCTGAATTCCCTTCTGAACCGCCCGGCGCCGAATCGCTCCGCGTTTGCCCTTATGTCCCTGTAGCTGAACCTGTCCCCGGTTTTCTCAAACTCCCGGACCGCCTGCTTCAGCGATTCCACCGACTGCTCGTTAAAAAAAATCCCCGTCCTGCCCTCCAGCACGGACTCCCTGACCCCGCCCCTGCCGAATGCGATTACGGGCGTGCCGCACGCCTGCGCCTCCACCGGCAGGATACCAAAATCCTCCTCCGCCGCGATCACAAACGCGCGGGCCCTTTGGAGGTAATCCCTGAGGGCGCCCGTCTCCTGGTATCCCAGAAGCTCCACGTTTTTTCCCGCCCTGTCTCTGACCTTCCCGAAATCCGGACCGTCTCCTATGACAACGAGCCTCCTGCCCAGCTCCGAGAACGCCTGCGCTATAAGGTCCATCTTCTTGTAAGGGACCATCCTCGATGCGGCCAGGAAAAAATCCTCTTTCTTTTCGCGTAATGTGAATTCCTCGACATCCACCGGCGGATAGACGACGATGCTTTCCCTTCCGTAGGCCCTCTTTATCCTGCCGGCGATGTAGCGTGAATTTGCCACGAACAGGCCGACCCGGCAGGCGGTCTTCCTGTCCCAGTTTTTTATGTAATCCAGGACCAGATTCGCGGCCAATTTCCTGAATCCCCTGTCCAGGCCGCTTTCCTCCAGGTACTGCCCCCGCAGGTCCCACGCGTAGCGGACGGGGGAGTGGCAGTAGCATATGTGCGCCTGTCCCTTGCGGGTCAATGCCCCCTTGGCCACCGCATGGGAGCTGGAGATAACGAGGTCATAGCCGGACAAATCGAGACTCTCCACGGCCCGCGGCATCAGCGGAAGCATCATCCTGTATTTCGTCCGCGCAAAGGGGAATTTTTGCAGGAAAGAGGGCTTTGCCCTTTTGCCAAGCAGGTGGCGGCGGTGCCTCTCCGGGAAAAAATCGATCAGGCTGAAAAGATCGGCCTCCGGGTAAAGAAGCAGGATTTGTCCCAGCACCCTCTCGGAGCCCGCGTATGTGACCAGCCAGTCGTGTACAACGGCCACCTTCAATTTACAAAACCCTTCCCATCAGCCCGCGCCCTGCCCCGACAAGACCACCCTCACCGTCTTGAAGAGGATCACCATATCCAGCCATATGTTCCAGTTTCTCACGTACCATATGTCCAGCAGGATGCGGCTTTCATAGCTGGTGTCATTCCTGCCGCTTACCTGCCACAGGCCGGTAATCCCCGGCAGAACGCTGAAGCACAGCTCCGAATTTTTTTTGTAATAGACGTCTATCTCTTCCTGCGTAACCGGACGCGGCCCCACGAAACTCATCTCCCCCTTAAGGACATTAAAAATCTGGGGCAGCTCATCGAGCGACGTCTCGCGGAGGAATTTGCCAAGTCTGGTGGTCCTGGGGTCTTTCCTGAGCTTCCTGTATTTCTCCCACTCCTGCCTTATCGCGGCGTCGCCGGCAAGCAGGCGGTCAAGTCTTTTCCCGGCGTCCGCGTACATGGTCCTGAATTTGTAGCACATGAACGGCTTGCAGTTTTTGCCGGCCCGCACCTGCCTGAAAACAGCAGGGCCCCGCGAGGTCAGCTTTATCAGGACCGCTATGACCAGGAAAGGCGCCAGAAGGACGGCCAGGAGGATTATCCCGATGACAAAATCAAAAAACCTTTTCGTGATGTAGTTGACCGGCCTGGCGAGGTTGTTTTTTATCTCGATGACAAGGGCCTGCTGGTTGAAGAAATGCCTGATCTCTGTGCCCAGCACCGCCACGCCCGAAATGTCCGGCATGTAGAGCGTATTTTCCGCCCTGTGCTGGACCCTGTTTATGATGCCGGAGAGCCTTTCTTTTTCGAGGCCCGGCTCGGCTATCATCACGTCATGGATCCCGCATCTTTCGATGTACCGGTCGGCCTTGTCCATGAAGCCGTGAACCTTCATCCCGTCTATGGCCGCCCGGCCGCATGCGCCGTCGCCAATGAACCCGGCGACGTCGTAGCCCAGGTTTTTTTCCATCCGCACCGTGCCGGCGGCCTTCAAGGCCGCCTCGCCGGAACCCAGTATCAGCAGCTTCCTTCTCAAAAACCCCATCCGGTATATGGCCCGTTTCATGGCCGGCCTCATCAGGGGGAAAAATAACAGCGACAGCAGGCAGATGGACAGCAGAAAAGCCCTCGAAAATTCCACCCCCTCCTTG
>JAKAGP010000356.1 GCA_021825785.1 Nitrospirota bacterium | reverse complement strand
GCCGAGGCGTTCCTCAGAATGACAACTTCGCGGTCGAACTGGGCAATGCTGCCGCACATGCATTCGCCCAGCTTCACCTTTTTTTGCGTGAGGTCCGTCACAAGCTCGTCCGAAAGGTTTCTGTATGTGACCGGCACCATCTCAAGGGACTCGTAATCTATCGTGTAGATAACGCCGCTTTTTGCGCGCATGAAGGCAAGCACCTTTTCGAGAACGTCATCGAGGATTTCCTTTAATTCAAGGGATTTGCCTACCGTAAGGGCGATGTCATAAAGGATGGAAAGCTTGCGGTTTTGCCTTTCCAGATGATCTTGCCGCGTACTCATGCCTGTAACCCGATTAATTTATATTAACATTTGAGCAGACCGGAAAACATGAAGGGTGGCCTGGCATATCGATTGCTAATAAAAATCAGGATTCAAATCTCTGGAAAGGACAAAACGGGAAAAATGGCTGAAGCGAAGATTCTTGATGTAAAGGGGCTGGTCTGCCCGATGCCGGTCATAAAGACCAAAAAAGCCGTCAGTGAATTGAAAACAGGCGAGATATTGAACGTGCTTGCGACGGACCCCGCTTCCAAGCACGATATTGTGGCGCTTATAAGCCTGCTTGGGGGAACAGTCCTCGGCATTTCGGAAGAGGAAGGGGTCATTACATTCCAGATAGAGAAATAGATTTTGCCTGCTTCAGTCCGTTTTTGGCTCTTCAGGAATTCTTGTGGGTAGATAGCTGATATTCCTTTACAACCTTTCGCCAGTCGCCCCGAAGACCCGGCAATAGCGGCGTTTGTACACGCCCGGAACCGTAAAAGGGGCCCCCGAAAAGCTCTGCTTTTTGGGGCAGGGTGACCGAACGAAAGGACCGGGCAGATATACAAATTTATTAGCCCACACAAAAACCTGTAGAGCCCGTTTTTTAAAGGGGCCTTAACAGATAGCCGTCCTTGCGGTTGGAAATTGTGACATTGAAGCCGGACTTCTCCATGAAGGATTTCATCTTTTGCGGGTCCTCTTCGGCGTTAATGCAGACGAATACCCGTTTTATTGCGCTGACGGACCCCAAAACGTTGCCGACCCTCTCGTAAAGCTTGCTGTCGTTCAAATCCCTGACATCCAGTATCACTGTAAAATTCTCCTTTTCCAAATGTGAATCCGCAAACCGGAAACATTTTAAGCCGCCGGCAACTCCGTAAGCATAGTGGAACTGCAAACCGGATTTGCCGGTCCCGGCAAAGACGATCATGTTACCATATAACTTGCTCATTTGTCCAATCCGTGCGCGCCCCGCGCGCCTCTACCAGACCTTTATTTTCCACTGCCCGTTTTCCTTTACCAGGTCCTCCTCCACCTTTATTGGCGGCATCGGTCCCATCCCCTTCAGTTTCCCCGATGGGACGAAGGTAAGCAGCGCCCAGGCCCTGCCCGTATTGCCGGTGAACTGAATGGACAGTTCCTGTAATCCTTCAGCGTCTTCGCCGATTCCAGGCGGTGTCTGATGTACTGTTGTCTGCTTACTTTGGCCTTGTAGGCCCCGTAGTAGCAGTCGTATACCTCGCCGTAGTCCTGCCTGACCGCGGAACCGAAGTATTTGTCCAGCGTATCCTTGGGGCCGCCGGTCCCGCCGGAATTGCATCCCCCGGCGAAAATGACGGCCGCTGCCGCTAAAAGGAGCATCAAAAGGTTTTTTTCAAGTTGTCCTCCAGGGTATTATTTATGAAAGGGAGGGCCGGGAGGCCCTCCCTTTCCGCCGCACTCCTATCGATGCATGGCCTGCTGGGTCGCCGAGTGGCAGACGGTGCAATTCCAGATTCAGTAATACGAATACCCGTTTTATCGCGCTGACGGACCCCAAAAACATTCGCGTGGGCATTGTGCATGTCCGGGGAGATATTGTTCGCCCCGTTGCCGGTCTCCTGCAGGATGTTGTCCGAATGGCAGTGAGAGCAGAGAGAAATAGAATTATCCTGAAACTTTTTTTTGTAAAAAGCGGGCAGGAGGTTGCCGGAACAAAAATCTATCTCCGGTCCAGGTAATCGTCCAGGCTGATATTCGACATGGGGGGAAACAGGAAGGTCAGCGCCAGCAGCAATATTATTTCCGCGCCCACGCCGTAAAGCCCAACCCATATGCCCTTGTAGACGGCCACCTTGAAACGCACGAGAAAAAGTATATATGTGGTCACCAGAATGCCGGCGATTGCCGCTATGCCGGCCGGGATTTTGGAGACCCTGTTTGTAAACAGGGGCACAAAGACAAGCGGGGAAAGCTGGACAACCCAGGAGCCCGCCATGAGCTGGAGGGTGATGATGAACGAGGGGCGCATCGCGAGGCTTGCGTACATGGCCAGCAGGATTATAACGGCCACGGAGACCTTGCTTATGAGCTTTTCCTTCGAATCGCTGATGTCCCCGTTTACGAGATTTTTGTATATGTTCCTCGTAAAGAGGTTGGCGGAGGCTATGGACATTATGGAGGCGGGTATCATGCTGCCAAGGATAATAATTGAGCCGATTATCGCGGTGGGCACGGGGCCGAACGTCCTGGATATCATCTCCGGGAAGGCCATGTTCGGATTTTTCAGCCCGGGGACGATAAACAGGGCGGCAAACCCCAGAAGGGTGATAAAGACCAGCATGATGTTGTAGATGGGCAGCACGATTGCGTTTTTCCTTATCGCGTCGGAGTTCCTGGCGGAATACACCCCGGTCAGGGCATGCGGGTACAGGAACAGGGCGCCGGCGGAGCCTAGCGCCATCGTGCCGAACACGCTTACCTGGCCGGCCGAAAGCACGGACTTTTTGGGATAATGCGCACTGAACCAGTTGAACATATTGCCTATCGACCCGAAATAATGGTCCGGTATGTATATGACAAGGAAGACCGCCATTGCCCACACAAGAAAATCCTTTATAAAGGCGGTCAGCGCGGGCGCCCTGAGCCCGTTGAATACGGTAAACCCGATGACCAGCAGCAGGGACAGGACGATCGCAATGCCGGGGGGCACCTTCGTGACCTCCAGCATGAAGTTCATGCCGAATATCTGCAGGCCGATGTACGGAAGCTCGGCCAATATGCCGACTACGGCAACCAGCAAAGCCAGCGCCCTTGAATCGAAGACACGCTCGACGTAGTCGCCGGCGGTAATGAAATTGTATTTTTGCGCGACATTCCACAAGCGGGGCATCGTCAGGAAGACTATGGGATAGGCCATTATGACATAAGAGGTCGCGAAAAGCG
>JAKAGP010000355.1 GCA_021825785.1 Nitrospirota bacterium | reverse complement strand
GTGGCGGCGGCGCCTCCCGAGCGCAAGACGCTCCCGGCCTGGCCCTCTGCTACCTTATTTCCCCGCAGCTCTCTCCCCGGTGGCTGCGGAACATTAACAGAAAAGACCACCGCGGCGGCCGCAGCAGCGGACGCCGGGGTGGTGTTTTATAAATACGGCTGCCACCGGCAATTCATGAGATAGATATGAGGAACAAGCCCGCGCCGCGGGTGGCCTCAGCAGAGGCCACAGGCGAGCGCGGGCAGAATCTGTAATGATAATGGTTCAACTCTTTGCAGTGGGCGCGGGAAATAATTTTCTGCGTTGTACGGACGCCGAAGGCGGACGGGAGCGGCCGGGTAAGGCCTGTTTGGGGCCGGCCGGCCGCGCATCGGAGGTGTTGATAAGATGCAGAACACCTTGGGAGCAGGTGCGACGGCGCGTAGTGCCGGAGCCCTGCGAACGCCCTTCTTAGCGGCAAGCATGGTCGGCCGCGCTGCGTGGCCGACCGTGCGGCATCTCGCGGATAAGATCGGGCCTCCTTTTCTATCCCAGGACGGGCGGGGGCGTGGAACCTATAATGTTACCTCGGGATGTTGCGCAAAGTATGTTATAACTTCATCCTGAAAACCCCGCCAAATTTTCTTCCCGGAAAATTTGGCACAATTTAAATCCGCTAGTCCGGCTAGCGCCCGCAGTTTCTCCGCCGGAAAAATAAATTTTAATTTTATTTTCTTCCCGCCTATAATTAAGTTCGAACCGCTTACCTGCCTCCCGTTCAAGGCTATGCCGGAGAGGCTCCAAAGAGCAGGAAGTTGCGCGCCTCGCTCTTTGGTGGAATGTGGGTAGATGTTGTAGTAGAAATCGGTAATAAGCCAGCCTGCTTGCGCGCTTCTACCAGAAATCGTTCCGGCGGCCTAACAGCGCAGGACCTATGCGTTCCCAACCGGGGGGTCTTGAAGACTGTTTTCTTTGCGGCCAAAGCCAGGGGCGGACGGCTTTTCTTGGGTTTAGGGGTACTACAGGCTTGGGGAGGAAAAGCCGCCCGCCGCGATTTTTGGGGCCAACCGTTAACCAGCCCGCTCCGTGTTGCCCAGCAACTCCCTGATCTTATTCGGAAGCTCAAGCATACTGTGCGAGCCTTTCAATACGAAATAATCCGCCTGGCATTCAGTATAAGCCGTTCGTTCCGCCCCGGGGTCGGAACTTACCACTATAACCGGGCACTTTGAGCTCTTTCCGCAGTTCCTGAGCGCCGAGCACACGGCAACCGCGTCGCCATCCTTCTGATGAAAGTCCAGCAGAATGCAGTCTGGTTCGTGATTTTCCGCCATCCGCACCCCGTCCTCACAACTGGCGGCGGTATGCACGTCATAATCAGCGCTGCCGAGAATACGTGCAAGAAGCCTAAGCCAGAACGAGTCATCGTCAATGACAAGTATTTTTCTTTTCACCATGGCACCCCCTGCGCATAGTATAACAGGCTCCGCCCTCAACGTCAATACCCATGGTGCGCTTTCGCACGGATACTGCTGGTGTGTGGTCCGAATGAGACAAAGGTTATACAATCTCAACATGAACATCACCGATTATCGCTCAAGTATAGGCAAAAGAGTGCGGCAGGAACGTTTGGAACACGGCTGGACGCAGGAAGAGTTGGCCGAAAAAATAGATCTCCACCCGTCCTTTATAGGCCAGATAGAGCGGGGACTCAAGGCCGTAAGTTTCGGCACACTGAAGCGCTTAAGCCTTGTTTTCGGCATAAAGTCCGCCGAATTCCTGAATGAAGGCGACAGAAAGGGACCCAGCCGCAAGTCTCAAGCCGTGGAACGGAAGATCATCAATCTTCTGAAAGGCTACACCACACACGAACAGGAAGCCGTCTACCGCACCATCAAATATATATTACGCCAAAAGCGCAAACTGGGCAAATAGCCCGAACCCCCTCTCCTTTAGTCGCATGAATAATTTATCCTGCCGGAATTTATATTCGGGGTGGTTTTGCCTGCTCGCCGGCAGCAGTCTGTTCCCGGCTAACTAATTACGAGGGACTTAGGTTTTGTGGCCCGCGCCTGCTTGCGCCCTATGGCCCCTCAGGCCCGCTTGGGAAGGAGCTTTCTGGCAAGCACCGTTACGGTAGCCAGGATCGTTTCCGTGTTTTCCCGGCTCTGGTTTTGCAGCAGTTTTAGAATTCTATCCAGAGTTTTTTGTTTTTCACCCGCAACGTCGGGGATGGTTTTCTCATTGAACAATCCCGAAACGGGAACATTCAACGCGGCGGCGATCTTTGCGACGGTGGCCAAACTCGGCTTTTTCTTATTTGTTTCCAAATAAGCGAGGAAACTTACGCTTATTCCCGCGGTACCGGCCAGGTCTTCCAGCGTAAGTCCCGCATGCAGCCGTTGCAGGCGCAATTGCCTGGCGACCGTGGCATAAATATTCATCCCCATAAAGATCTCCCTTACCGCGCGTCTTCACATATAACGTAGCCGGCCAACCTCCGGGAAAGCTCACGTGGCGTTCAAATTAGGCTCAATTAAAAACCCCCGCAATGCAACCGCCTGTGTGCTGCATTTTCTGAAAGCGTCAGCACTTATGCTAAATAAGCAAAATGAGGGTTAAGGAGGAAGGCCGGATGGAGTAAAACCCTTCTATGGACTTTAGAATATATTGGCAGTATCTCCCATGGTCTATAAGAATAATCATTGTTAGTTTTTAGACCTGTAGTCAGCTGGCCTGATATAATTGTAGAATTGGAATATCACGCAAAAGCACAGGACCGAGCGCGGAAACTTCCGGCGCAACTGCGCCCGTTATGCGCACGGTGTTGCCCGTTTTATCATCCGTACATGCTTTCCAATAGCCTGCGAGGAATTGAAATGAACCCCACAAAATTGAAGGTGCTGGCGATAGATGACGCACAGGATAGTTTGGACAC
Source organism: Nitrospirota bacterium (assembly GCA_021825785.1). The sequence goes on along the minus strand of JAKAGP010000355.1, from coordinate 322 downwards.
TTTAAGCACCGGCATGGCGCACGCTTTTCCGGACGCCAGCTTCCTCAGCGCCGTAAACGGTCCTAAAGGGATAGCCATGGCGCTGGCCGAAAAACCGGATATAATTCTGCTTGACATACTCATGCCGGAAATGGACGGGTTTGAAACATGCAGGCGGCTTAAGGAAGATATACGCCTTAGGAATATCCCGGTAGTCTTTATTACCGCGCTCAAACCCGAGAAGGACACATTGGAAAAAGCGTTTGCGTCCGGCGCCGAAGCGTTCATTTTAAAACCGCTTGAACTGTGGGAATTAGCCAGCCAGATACGCGCCATGCTTAAA
>JAKAGP010000354.1 GCA_021825785.1 Nitrospirota bacterium | reverse complement strand
AGTGAAATAGAATCAAAGGATGATTACCTGAATTTCATCCAAGATGCGTATTCTGACAATTTCTTTGTGAATGTGGCATACGATTTGAACGGCAGGGTAATCGGCGTCGGCACCTACAGCTATCTCGGAAAAATCAGCTCGATAATGGGAAATGTCATTGCCGTGGACCCCGGCTACAGAAATCTTGGGCTTGGCCAGGCCCTTCTTGACTTTCGGGACGTGCAGGCCTCAAAGCATGCAAAGAACCTTGGTTCGGAAATAAAATACGCGATTGCGGAGATAGACCTTCCAAATGCGGGCTATGACCCCCCTGGCCTGGTTAGCGGGCGCCTTAAATTCCATACTGAGGCAACAAATGTCAGATTTGTCAAAACAGATGGGGGAGGGCCACTTGTATACATAATGCCCGATATGCAGGCGTATTTTGAGAACCCGTCCGCAGGCAAGGCGGATGAATGGCTCATTTTTGCAATCAGAAAATATGACGGAGGGAACAAAATCAGCGGTAAGGAAATCTATCCGCTGTTAAAATACTATTACATTGATTATCTTGGCATAGAATGCGGATTTGACATGCAGCATATGCGCCAGTACTTTATACAAACCCTTAATGCGAATTTCTCGCTTAACATCCCGCCGGGTGCATCAGAAAAGAAGGTGGAAAGGATATTCAACAAAAATGCCTCTTCGAGACAATTCGAATTCACAAAGCCTGCTGATTGGATTGAGAAGGATATAGAAGTTCGTGAGATAGAGCCTCTTACTCGTCGCGGAAAGCGGAGCGCCTCACCCGAAGCGAAAAAGACGAAAGCAGAAACACAAACCAAGAAAACCTGGCCGGAACAGCTTGCGCCAGACAACCTGAATCCGGACGCCAGAAAACAGAAGTACAGGATTGAATCCAATAAAAAAATCATGACATGGGAGGAATTCAAGGAGGAATATTACAAGTTTAGGGATGACTTTTATTCAAGGCACGATAGGAACGAAATAAGGCTTCCGGAAAAATTCGTTAACAGCCTGCGAAACAGGAAAGCGTTGTGGAGTTTTGTCAAGGAATACGACGGCGGGCTTCCTGCCATAAGGAAAAGGCTTACCAAAGAGGCTGCCCAAGCCACGCTGGAGACAAAACCTATCCAAAAACACGAAACCTTCTCGCAGGAAGGTTATGATTTCCTATTCGGCCGCATTGCACATCCCCTATTCGATATCACTGAGCCGCAAACAGGCCTTATTTATAGAGAACTCCAGAATGAAGTCGGACCGCAAGCAATCTCTCGGGATATAACTAGCTGGACCGAGATTCAGACGACCGTTCTCAATCACGTCTCTAAATATGGCGACAATGCACTGATTGTTATCGAAGGCGCGGCGCCCCATATCTGGGGGGCCATTCCGATGCTGGAAAAGGAAGCTGGATGCAAGTACATCCAAGCGCCGACCCTTGCGCTTGCATTGAACAAAGGCTTGGGAGATGCCATCGGCAAGGTTGACCCGGAAAGACTCGCTGTTCAGATGACCCGGGACCTGGGAGTCGTGAAATATCTGGGCGCGATAGATATCGAACATTTCATCAACGAGCGCAATGCAGGCACCCAGAACCGAAATCTAATCATCGGAATGGAGGAGACGGGTTTGCATGGGCTATACACTACTGAGCATGCTGCCGGACCATATGAGGACATAATCAAGTACGTGCGAGAATATAGCCCGAAGAGCGTTTTGTATATCCATGAAGACCTTAATGTCGAGAACATAAAAAGCGGGCTAAACCGGTATAAGGAGACTGGCCAGCTTGGGTCAGGTTGGTCGATTCTTCCACGCGACAAGTTTTTGGCGACTGCGATCGACCTTGGCGTTCCTGTTGAGTTTGGGGCGTTCGGTTTTCTGGACCGGCAAAATCTGCAAAACGCATTCGGAGTGTCCAGTTTGTTTGGATGGCAAAAATTCCCGTATACATATGCTTCAATGAAGGTAAAGGCAGAAACAAAAACCGGGGAGACAGCGCCCAAAGTCCGCATGGAGGAGCCGCAAGGCGCAAAAGACAATGCGGAAGCCTCCCAGCGAGGCAAGCCTCGCGGCATGGTCGGCGGCACGGCGTTCACGCGGCAGGAGCCGGTTCGCCTCGATGTTCCGGGCTTGGGGCCGAAAACAGAGCCAGTGAAAACGCAGGGGGATTTTGTAAGGCAGGCCGAACGGCAGGTGAAAGAGCTGGAGAGGCTGGCCGGCAGCGTCTCCGCCCGCATGAGCGAGCTGGACGTCAGGCCGAACGAAAAGCTGCAGAACTGCCTGGAAGAGATTAACCGCCTGCTGTTTGACATCAAGTTTGACGTCCAAAAATGGAAGTATGGCCGCAGCTACGTCAGCGTCAGCGAAATGCCGCCCGATTTCGCTCCCGTCGTCAAGGACGTGGGCCTGCTGGCCCTGAACTCGGCGCGGGCAGTGCAGGAGCTCAAAGTTCTGGCATCCAAAAAGCCGGGAGCATGGGGCGTGGGCGAACTGGAGGCGGTCGGGCGGGGGCTGCAGGACCTCTATGCAGCAGCCAATACGGGGAAGGGCCTGCCGCTGGAAGTCAAGCTTCCCCCGATTCAGAAGACCGTCATCCCGACCGCCGCCTCAAGCGCAGGCCCCAAGCAGAAGGAGGTCCAGTATTGGGAAAAAAGGGCGTTTGAGCTTGGCCAGCCGATTGAGGTTATCAACGAGAAGCGCGCCGAGCGCTCGTGGCAGCCGCTGAAAGTTGAAATGAAGATGAAGGAGGGCAAGCTGGTGCCTGAACTGGTGCAGGATGAATCGTATACCTTGATGGTTGGCGGAACGGCATACGGGCCGGGCCGGCCGGTCAGGCCCGGCATCTGGGTAAAGAATCCGAATGTGGAGGCCGCGCCCCGCTCGTGGGAATTCGGGCCAGACAACTGGGTGGTGGACGGCCCGGACGGGAGGGCATACATCCACAGCACCGAATTCGCCGACCGGCCGCGGGTGTTGAGGCCGGACGGAACCGCGGTCTGGTATGAAAACGCGTCAAAAGTATACAGCGGGGCGTATGCCCAGCTCACGAAAACGCTGGTGGGCGGGCAAAAGTTCGTGGTGGCCCCCATCGAGGAGGGATTCCGGCTGTATGTGCCCGAAAGGCTGATTCCGGGCTTGCGCGCAAGATTCGGCTATTATCAGGAGTATGTGATGAAGGATGGCGCGCTGGTCGGAACCGGCCGGCGAATGGCGGCCGGCGAACTGGGAAAGCCGGG
>JAKAGP010000353.1 GCA_021825785.1 Nitrospirota bacterium | reverse complement strand
AATTATCGAGAAGGCGCTGCCGTCGGCCCCGCTGCAGGTCCAGGCAAGGGCGATATCTTCGCTTGGCATGGCGCTCACGATCCGTAAACCGGGCGACTCCCGAACAAAAGACTCGATTGAAAGATCTCTGTCGCTGGCCCGGCAGACCGGCGACATCGAGATAAAGATGCAGGCGTCAATGGTCGCGTCCACATATTACTCCTGGACCGGCGCCTTCCCGCGCTGCAGGACCCTGGATGACCAGGCCTCACGCCCGCTGTCCCCTGCCCATGCATCCCATTGGTTCCGGCTTACGCAAGCAATCATCACCGCAGGGAAACATATTTGGGACGTTCCGGACCCCGGCGATATAGACAGGCGAATTTCAGGGGCCCTGGAATTAGGAGAAAAAACTGGAATTCGCATATTCGATGATCTGTTTTATTTTCTGGGAGCTTACGGCGCCTTGATAACGGGAAACATGGAAAAGGCACGTCTCCTTCTGGAAAAAACAGGCTCGGTCCTTATCCCGGACCGTAAGGAAAGCCACGTCCAGTATCACTTTATTAATTCTCTGTATCAATTTCTAAGCGGCAATTTTCCCGCCGCGCTGGCCGAAATCGAAACCGGCCTGGAAATCGGAAGGGAAACCGGTTTTGAATTCGCGCGGATAATCTGCCTGTACGCGAAGGCGCAGGTGCTGCACGCGCTCAAAGACAACAGGTCTGCGGAATGCCTGGAACAGGCCCTGGACGGGTCCGTTTTATCAGGAAGCGCCATTCTTGAGTTCGGATGCAGGCTTGCGAAAGCGCAATTCGCTCTTGATTCCGGATATGAAGGGCCTGGCGCCGGGCTGCTGCGTATGGCGCTGGCGCTTGGGAAGAGGCATGGCTACAAGTTGCTTCTTTGGTGGTGGGATCCCGCAGCCATGTCCAGGCTCTGCGCCAAGGCGCTTGAATATGGAATAGAAACAGATTATGTAACAGACCTCATCAACAGCAGGAGGCTCATTCCCGAAGGGCCGGCGGTCCATATCGAAAATTGGCCGTGGCCGCTGAAAATTTACACGCTTGGGACTTTCATGGTGGAAAAAGACGCCGAGCCCCTTGTGTTTTCCAGCAAAGTGCAGCAAAGGCCCCTGAGCATGCTAAAGGCCATGATCGCCCTCGGCGGAAAAGAGATAAGGCAGGAACAGCTTTTTGATCTCCTCTGGCCAGAGGCGGAAGGAGACGCCGCGCACAATGCTTTCAAGATGGCCTTGTCGCGTCTTCGCCGGTTGATCGGTAATGAAGCGGTGGAATTCCGGGGAGGAAAGATTTCACTAAAGGCGGGGCGCTGCTGGGTTGATGCTTTGGCGTTTGAACGGGCCTTTTTGAAAGCAGAGGAGACTCAAGTGGAGGAGATGGAGAAGGCTTTCGCGCTTTATAAAGGCCAATTTCTTTCCCAGGACACCAGACATGCCTGGATAGCGCCAATGCGGGAGCGCTTGCAAAATAAATATCTCGGTCTTATCAGGGCATTGGGCCGGCATCGGGAACAATCGGGCAACTATGAAAAAGCAGCCCAGTATTATCGGCGGGCAATTGAAGTGGACGGTCTGGCTGAGGAGTTTTATCAGCATCTCATATCCTGCCATATGCGGCTTGGCCGTCGTGCCGAAGCGATTTCCGTTTACCATCACTGCAAAAAAATACTGGCCGATGAATTGGGTATCAAACCTGCCCCCGAGACTGAAGTGCTCTATAAGCGCCTGATGTCGGCCAGGAAATAACTGATTTCTATGGATATTTAAAAAAATTCCCGAATTTTACAGTTCGATGATCAAGGTAAAAATGATCCTTTGATTTATTTTTTCAAGTGCAGAATCAAAAAAGCTCCGCAGCGAAAAATTTCAGCCGGAATTTCCCGGCCATTCATGCACCACTGAAAGATTCTCCGTCCATTTTTCCCATTACCGTCTCAATGATCGCCCCCGAAACGAAATCCGAAAACCAGTGAGGGCTGTTACAGCGAGTGTGACATAGTGGAGCCACGCTCCTTTTTTACGAATTGTGATACACTAACTGCTAATTGGATTGACCGCAAGGCAAAAATCCTTTAAAATCAAGCAGCCGGTGTGGTGGAACTGGCAGACGCGCCGGACTCAAAATCCGGTAAGGGCAACCTTGTGTGGGTTCGACTCCCACCACCGGCACTCTTTTAAAATTAAGGATGTTATACCGAGCGACTCGGATTGACCCATTTGCAAACAAAAGCGGCTTCCGAACTGGTTGCACCGCCATTTGATCAAATAGTACCTGCCCGCTTGATCTGGAAGATATGGCTACGTGCCGGATTCGTGTATACTTTTAGAGGCACAGGTTCTGAAATAAAAAAAGCCGGACTCTAATTCCGCACACCTAAGGAGAGTAATAATGTCAGATACCGATAAAAAAACTGTAAAAAAGAGTGCTGCTAATCCGGCATTCATGAAGGCTGTGAAGCCGAGCGAGGCGTTGGCGAAGATAGTGGGCACTGCGCCGCTTCCAAGGACGGAGATAACAAAAAAGCTCTGGGAATATATCAAGCAACATAACCTCCAGGACGTGAAGAACAAGAGAAATATCAACGCCGATGAGAACCTCCGGGCTGTATTTGATGGGAAGGACCAGGTCTCTATGTTCGAGATGACCAGGTTGGTCAACAAGCACCTGAGTTGAGAGTTTGCGGCATCCAAAGGAAAATGTTCTGTTTTCAGCGGATGCGTTTGCGCTGAAAGCAAAATCTGGCTGCCAGGCGGACTGAGACATGTATCAACATACATCCAAGGATCCTCTTCACGGGATCACGCTGGAAATGATTCTGACCAGGTTGGTTGAACAATATGGTTGGGATGAAATGGGCAGAATCGTCCGCATCAGGTGTTTTAATCATGACCCGAGTATCAAATCCAGCCTGCAATTTCTAAGGAGAACGCCTTGGGCCAGAAAAAAAGTTGAAGCTTTGTACCTGAGAGAAAAAAAGTAGCAAGAACTATGGGATGGCACATACTCCCCGTCCCCTGGCCTAATGTCCGCAATGCCTGCATGAATTGACGGATTGGAATTTTTATACGTATACTGAAAGAGATTCTTTGCTGAAAAGGAGGTGGACAGATGATCGCCCGTTTCATGCCGGGGCTTTTTAAAGCCGCATTTGGCTGAAGCAGCCTTGCCCAAAAGCCTGGTCGAGGTTTTCCGGTTATGGAGTTCGGCGGTTATTCGGATCCACGCTCCAAAAGTATGGCA
>JAKAGP010000352.1 GCA_021825785.1 Nitrospirota bacterium | reverse complement strand
GAGATATCCCGCTTTCCACCTTTATCCCTCTTTTCTTTGCATCGTCCGTCACAAGGGCCAGGAATTTTCCTATCACGGAGGGAATATCAGCCTGCTTCAGGGTGACCGCTTCAAACAGGTTGAAATTCCTCAGGGACTTAAGCAGAAAATCGAGCCTGGACATCTGCTCCCTCGTCCTGTTTATATATTCCTCTATCTCTCCCTGGTTGAGGTTTTTAAGCTTCCTTTTCAGCACGTCCAGTGTTATGGAGGCTGTAACAACGGGGTTTGCGATCTCGTGCCTTATGCCGCTGAATATGTACCCGATGTTTTCCATCAGGTTTGCGGCCTCCGCAATGGTTTCCAGCCGCCGCCTCTCCGTAATGTCCGTAACCAGCGACACAAAGCCCTCGTATCTTCCGTCCGGGTCGAACCTTGGGCTTGAGGATATGATGGCCCAGACCTCCCTGCCCCCCCTGCCCCGGAACCTGAAATCAAACGGTTTTTCGACGGCCCCTGTTCTCCGCCTTTCCTGCCTGGCCCGGAATTCCGCCGCGGCGCTTTCGTCCATGAAATCCGTTACCAGGCGCCCCATCAACTCTTCCTTTTTATGATCAAGCATCCTGGCCATGCTTTCATTGGCAAATGTTATCCTCTCATTCTCGTCCACGATGATTATGCCCTCCCGCGCCGCCTCTACCATCGTCCGGTAGCGTTCTTCGCTTGCCTTAAGCTCCTTGCCGCGGGTCTCGGCCAATCTTTCAAGGTCTTCCTCGTGCATCTTCAGGTGTTGTTCCATCTGCTTGCGTTTAGCTGCCATTTCATTGAAGGCGCGGGCCAGTTCTCCAAGCTCATCCGAAGAACTCACATCCACCCTTGCGTCCATTCCGCCCCTGCCTATCTCCCTTGCCGCCCGGGCCATCTTCTGAAGCGGCCCGGTAATGAACCCGGAGATGACCACGCCCGCCGAAAAAGTTATCAGGAAGAAGGCCGCCGCCATTGCCAGCAATCTCCTGTTGGCCTGCCTGGCAAGCGCCACGTACCGGGTGATGTCCGTAAGCGCAAGAATGGAGCCGATGTGCTTCCCCTCTGCGTTGTTCAGGCGGAAGCCGCCGCACATGAAGGTCCGCTTGCCGCTTTGCATCTTAGCCAGCACGCCCTGTCCGGACTCCACCCGTTCGATGTTCCCTTCTGTAAAACAGGACGCCCCGAAGCTGCCTCCGTCCGTGCTGGCCAGGACGACATGGTTTGCCAGGTCGTTCCAGTTGTCCCTGAGCCCTTTTATCTTCCTTACGGATTCCCAGTTCCGCCGGTTCAGGGATTGCTTGTCAGCGACTATCGAAAATTCATCCATGGTCCGGTCCTTCAGGCCTTTCAGGAAATGGCTTATCCCTTCGGCAAGCCCCAGGTATCCTATGAGCTTTCCGTCCCTGAAATACGGGGTTACTGCCCTGAGTGCGAATGCGGTCTTTCCAAGCTCGATGCCCCAGGCGGGTTTTTGGGTCTGTTGCGCCTTTAAAAAGGAGCTTTTTTTTACCAGGTCCCCGTAGAGCTTTTTGTCATGCATTCTTAAAAAAATGCGGCCGTCCGGCAGGATGAAATAAAAATGGGTGATGCCGGTTTTTTCTTTAAGGTCTTCAAAGAGCGGCCGCACATAGGCAAAGAGCCTGCCACGGTTTTTTTCAAGGTATACCGTCTGGATGGCCGGGTCCCTGGAGATGGCCTCCAGTGTGCCCAGCAGCATCTTTGTATCGCCCGTTTCCAGGTTGTTGAACGAGTCCTTTACTTCTGATAAATGCTCCCGGGCTATTTGCCTGAAAGCCGTATCCTGGCCGCGCAATCCGGCCAGGTAGAAAAGGGCTGTCATCGATATCGAAAATATGAGAAAAGTGGCCGGCAGTTTATACCGGATCTTCATGGCCATTTCTCCAGGCAGTATTATTTTTGCGGGCAACTTAACAAATTGTATCACCAAATATGGCGAAAGCTACTTTGCGCTTCCGGCTTTCAGACGTTTTTTTTGTAATGAAGCAAAGTTGTTTGGAAAATGGCAAAGAGGTGATAGAATGTTTTTAATGGGCCCGCAATGGCCGGGTTTTTAAGGGGGTGCGGCCCTGACCGCCTTGAGATGGTTTAGATCCTGAAAAAACGAAGACCCGTCCATCCCCTTGAAACGTGATTTGCACTGTAACTCGAAAAACAAAAACAAAAACAAAAAATCTTTTTTGACGGAGCGGATCAGAAAAATGAAGATAGCGATGCTTTGTTGGGAGTCCCTGCATTCCATAGCGGTGGGCGGAGTGGCCGTCCACGTAACCGAGCTTGCGGCTTCCCTTGAGCGCAAGGGGCATGAGGTACACGTGTTTACCAGGATGGGGCAGGGGCAGAGCGCCTATGAGCTCATCCATGGGGTCCATTATCACCGTTGCCCCTTCAGGCTTAATTCCGATTTCGTCGAGGAAACCAATGAGATGTGCCGCTCCTTCGTGCACCATGTCTTCATGGTGGAAGACTACATGGGCAGCCGTTTCGATATCATCCACGCCCATGACTGGCTTACGGCCAACGCCCTGATATGGATAAAGCAGGGCAGGGGGCGCAAGGGGATATTGACCGTGCACTCGACCGAATACGGCCGCTGCGGCAATAATTTTTATAACGGGAAATCAGCCCGTGTGCGGGAGGTGGAGCGGGCGGGGGCCAATTGGGCGGACAGGGTGATAGCGGTCTCCAACGGCATCCGGAACGAGATAATGTGGATGTACGAGGTGCCGTATTGGAAGACGCGGGTGGTCTTCAACGGGGTGAACCTGCGTCACTTCGACGGCTGGGTAGACCCGGATTCCATCAAACGGGCTTACGGGATAAGCAGCATGGACCCTATGGTCCTTTTCTGCGGGCGCATGGTCTACCAAAAAGGGCCGGACCTCCTCGTGGAAGCCATCCCCTATGTCCTCAGATACCATCCGAATGCCAAGTTCGTCTTCCTGGGAGACGGGGAGATGAGGGGGCAGGTGGAGGACAGGGCGCGCCACATCGGGATTGCCCATGCCACAAGGTTTCTGGGTTTTAAAAACGGGACGGAGCAGGCAAATCTCTACAGGGCTTGCGACGCGGTCTGTGTGCCCAGCAGGAACGAGCCTTTCGGCATCGTGGTACTGGAGGCCTGGAGCGCGGGCAAGCCCGTGATAGCCACAAGAAACGGCGGCCCCGATGAATATGTATGGCACGAGGTAAACGGGCTCAAGATACATTCAACGCCGGAATCCATAGCCTGG
>JAKAGP010000351.1:1131-3259 GCA_021825785.1 Nitrospirota bacterium | reverse complement strand
GCTTAGGGGCGCGTAGCTCGATAAACTCGAAATCGGCCTGGCCCAGCTCCTTCAGGCTCTGGAAAAGATTCCAGGCATAAACGCTGGTTCCGGTATCGACGCGGTCAAGAATCGACAGGTCGAAACCGACTCTGCAGGGAGGCTTGCTGGCTAAATGTGAAGATGGTTTGAAGCTCAATGTCTGGATGGCGCCAAGTAGTACAATTTGCAGTTTATCACGAGTTTATCTGACTGACACAGTAGGTCTGGATTTTTAGAAATGAGTACGGAAAAAACAGCTGATTTTGAACGCGGCGACGCGCCGGTTCTGGTCAAACTGATTATTGGCCTGATGAGCGGTCTGCTGTTCATCTGGATTCTGGGGCCCAACCCGGTCCTGGCCGTAATTCTATTGGCCTCGGTAGTGCTCTTGGTAAACGGCCTTAATGATTTTCGCGCCTGGCTGGTACTGCTGCTTGCCTCATTGACAAGCGGATTTATGTACAAATTGGGAAATCTTACGGTAAGGCCGGACCAGGTGGCGCTGATCATCCTGATCATCGGGTGGTTAGCGGCCTGGTTGACCGGGAAAGCAAAAATAGGCAAGATACCGCTGCTGCTGCCTCTGTCTCTTTACCTGGGCGTCAATGTCCTGTCATCATACCTGTACGCGGATGATAAAGGGGCCAGCTATCAGGGAACCTTGCTGCTGTTTTTATACGTGCTCATGTACATCATGACATGTGTTGTTCTCAACGAGCATCCGGACAAGATGAAATTTGCCGTCAAGGCTTTCCTCCTGTTTGCAGCTATCGAGGGTATTTATGCTTTTATATCCCTGGTTGCCTTCAACGCGGGCGTGAATACCGGAGGTGTAAACCCCGCCCATGTCGAGTCGGCCGTAAGCCTGAATGGCGGTTTCCAGGAACCAAATCTCCTTGGTGCTTTCATGGCTGTGACTTCTCTGACGTTCCTGGCTTTTTTGACCGGAAAACAGGAGGAGATCCGAAACCGCTATCTTTTCGCCGGCATGATCATCGTCTCCGCGTCACTCGTTCTGGCCTATACCCGCGCCGCCTGGGTGGGTTTCCTGGTGGCGTTGTGCCTGCTGTTTTTCCTTCAGAAACCGACACGCAACCTGTTCAATCCGAGAGCGGCGGCCGTGATTATGGCGATTATCGCAGCGGTGACGGTCGCGGCATTGCCATTCGCCAATTCACTAGCCAGAACTGAGCTAAGCACCAGAGTGGGAGAAATCCTTGATTTCAACAGCACGACGGCGAGCGGCAGGCTCGATGTGCAGAGAGTTGCCATTCAGGGATGGAAACACGCGGTATTTTTTGGTAACGGCACGCTGTCATTCTCCAACAAGGAATTTGAGGTATCGGGTTCATGGCTATACAGCTCCATGGTTCAGGCCCTGTATGACACGGGCCTGGTAGGCCTGCTGTTTCAGTTATGGTTCCAGGTGGGAGTGGTGGTCATCCTGATCCGCAGCTATATGAAGACCACCGATGGATTTTACCGGGCCGCGCTTACCGGATTCATAGCGGGAAGCGTCGCAATGATGATTGCCTCGCAGGCATCTTCATTCCTCTGGCTGGGGTTCCCCTGGGTATTTGCCGGCCTTGCCGTGGCCACCGCCCACGCAGCCGTTGCTAATAGTAAAAAGAACTCTACGCAGCCATCTCAATCCTGATGATCCGTCCCCCCGAGCCGATAATGATGCGCATCGCCATCGATGCCCACGCGGTCGGTGGGCATCTTACCGGTAATGAAACCTACATTCGTAATCTCATCCGGTATCTGGCCAAGGAAGACTCGAATAACCAGTACACACTTTTTTATACCGAGCCGGATGCAGCGGCACAGTTAATGGAAACGGGCGCCAACTTTGAGAGCAAACGGTTGTGGCCCGCAAATCCGTTGGTCAGGATTTCCCTGGGCATGCCGCTTGCTTTAAGAAAATGTCAAGCGGATCTGGTGCATGTTCAGTATGTGTCGACTCTCGTGGGAGGTCCGCCCGTGGTGGTAACGGTCCATGATCTGTCCTACGAGCACCATCCCGAATTCTTTACGAAATCCGAGGCGCTCCGGCTCAAGGCAACAGTCAGATTGACGCTGCGGCGTGCGTCGCACGTTTTCACCG
>JAKAGP010000351.1:0-1121 GCA_021825785.1 Nitrospirota bacterium | reverse complement strand
GTTCTCGAAAAAAGATATTGTCGATTTTTATGGCATTCCCGAAGAGCGCATTTCGGTGACTTATGATGCAGTCGATCCGGAATTCAAAAAGGAGCTGCCCGGGAAATTCATCGGGGAGGTTTGCAGCTCATTCGCAGGTGCTTCGAAGTTCATCCTGACTGTGGGGAATCTGCAGCCAAGAAAGAATCTGGTGCGGCTCATTCGGGCGTATACCAGGTTGCGGGACTGCAGACCAGACATCAAGCACAAACTGGTTATTGTCGGCAAGCAGGCTTGGCTGTACGAACCCACCCTGGATTGCGTCAGGAAAAATAAATGGAAAGAAGACATAATACTGACGGGTTACATCTCGAACGAGACTCTGCATGCGTTGTATGCTGGAGCCGATGTGTTTGTATATCCTTCCATATTCGAGGGCTTTGGATTGCCGCCGCTTGAAGCGATGGCTTCCGGCACTCCGGTTATTGCGTCAAACCGTTCGGCGCTGCCCGAGGTGGTTGGTAAGGCGGGCATATTGATCGATCCATACGACATCGAAGCCATGGCCGCAACCATGGCTTCGCTGATCCTTGATAGTAATATACATAAGTGGTACAGCGAAAAAGGTCCGGCCCAGGCGGAAAGGTTTCGCTGGGAGGACTGCGCCAAAACGACCCTTGATATTTACAACCGGGTTGTCAGTGAAAACAGAGCGGGGAGGAGGGTTGCCGGCCGATGAACAGGATCATCATCATCCTTGACAGCTATATGTACAAGCGCAAGGAAGAACAGCTTAAAAAAACCCTCGAACCGTTATGTGTGCCGGCTTTATATTATACGGATTACGAGAACGCACTCCACAGGTTCTTTCAGGGAGTCAAGGGAGCGGGAAATATCCTGTCGCACGTTTCCGGGTGGATATCGGCTTTTTATGCTGCGGCCAAGATTTTCGCAGGCAGGGAGAAATATGATTGGAAATTATTCGTGAACCCCATTGTGGGGTATTTTTACTGCCTGCTGTTGTCCAGCTTCGGACGAAAGAATGAAAATGTCATAATCTCCGGCTTTATTTTTGAACAGAAAAGACGCAGCCTGTATTTCAGCATCAGAAAGAAACTGGTCTCATACGCATTCAAGAGCGC
>JAKAGP010000350.1 GCA_021825785.1 Nitrospirota bacterium | reverse complement strand
CCGATCTGCATCATCAAGAGCACATAGCCGTTTTGCAGGTCGCCCCAGCAAAGCATCGAGACAAGTATGCTGCCCGCGATCACAATGCCTCCCATCGTGGGGGTGCCCTGCTTGGAGAGGTGCCTGGAAGGGCCGTCCTGCCGTATGGACTGCGTATTTCCGATGTTCCTGGCCCACTTTATGAACGCGGGCATAATAAAATAGGAAATGGCGGCAGCGGTAAAGGCGGCCAACGCCGCCCTGAAAGTTATATACCTGAACACGTTGAACGGTTTTATCCAGTCGTGCAGAAAATAAAAAAGACTATAAAGCATCAGCTTCCCTTTCCTCGGGCAGGACTTTTTCCATCTTCATTCCTCTTGATCCTTTTATCAGGACCGTGTCGCCTGGCCTCAAGGAAGCCATGAGCTCCTGTGCAGCCTGTGCGGAATCCGCGCAGGCGATCGCGATCCTGCCTTTTTCGTTTTTGCCCTCTTTGACTTTGGCTTTGAACTCCTCCAGGGCAAGCGCCATCATCGGCCCCACCGCTATGAATACGTCAATGCCCAGCACGCCAAGGCGCTCTCCAAGTCTTCTGTGAGTCTCCTCCGAGTGGCCCCCAAGCTCAAGCATGTCCCCAAGCACCGCCACCACCCTGCTGCTCCTGAGCCTTACAAGCTCCTTTACCGCCTCTTCCATGGAGGCGGGATTCGCGTTGTACACGTCGCTTAAGAACGTTGCGCCCGCGGCCTTCTTTATCTCGTATCTCATGGGCACGCCGCAAAACCCTTCGAAGGCCTTCGCCGCATCCTCAAGCCCCACGCCGAACGCCAGCCCGGCGGCCGCCGCGGCCAGGGCGTTATAAACATTGAAAAGCCCGGGCGCGGCCAGCCTTACCCTGACAACAGGCCCGCCCGCTGACAACCCGAACGATGTAAAACCATCCGCCCCCATCTCTATGCCGCAGGCCCTGAGATGTGCGTCCTCCCGGATGCCAAAACTTATGAGCGTTTTTCCCCTTTGTTTCCGCCCAAGGAACTCTTCCTCCACCGCCTTGCGCAGCAGCGGGTCGTCTGCGTTATAGATGATCGTGTTCGAGGCCCTGGCAAGAGCAAGTTTTGTGTCCGCTATCTGCTCCATGCCTCCGGGAAATCCTTCCAGATGGCTCGGCCCTATATTGGTAATGATCCCGTGGGTGGGTACGGCTATGCCGCAAAGCTCCTCTATGTCCCCCGGCCTGCTTGCCCCCATCTCCAGTACCGCGGCCCCGTGCCCGGGCTCCAGGCGGCAGAGGTTAAGCGGAAGCCCTATCTGGTTGTTCAGGTTGCCCCGGCCCTTAAGCACAGCGATCTTTTTTGCCCCAAGCACGTTTTTTCTCTCAAGCACGCGGGCCGTAAGCTCCTTGGTGGTGGTCTTGCCATTGGAGCCGGTGACACCTACCACAGGCATGTCAGGCCTTTTCATCCGTATCCGGCGGGCCATCTGCTGAAGGGCCTTCAAAGTATCCGGCACAAGCACGATGCTCTTGCCGGAGGACGGCGGCCCTTCGGGCTCCCGGCTTAGGATGGCCCCCGCCGCGCGCTCAAGCGCCGTAGCGAAGAAATCATTCCCATCGAACCGGTCTCCCTTGAGGGCTACAAAAAGCTCCCCGTCCCCTATGGCCCTGGAATCCGTGCTTACGCCTGTAAAATGAAGCGGCCCTTTTTGCAGAAGCCTTCCGCCAGTGGCCTCCAGTATCTCGTTAATGTCCAGGAATAAAAACGTCATTTCCTTTTCTCCAGGGCCTTGATGGCGGCAAGGCGGTCGCTAAAAGGACTACGCATGCCGTTTATCTCCTGGTAGTCCTCATGTCCCTTGCCCGCAATAAGGACTGCGTCTCCCGTGCGGGCCATGCCTATCGCCCTTTCGATGGCCTCCGCGCGGTCAGGTATCACGATATAATGGCTGTTCCTGCCGGCCGGTATGCCCTCTTTTATATCTCCTATAATAGCCATAGGGTCTTCGCTGCGCGGGTTGTCCGAGGTGATAACGACTTCGTCCGAAAGGGTTGCAGCTATACGCCCCATCTCCCTGCGCTTGCCCTTGTCCCGGTCTCCGCCGCACCCGAACACGGTGATGACCCTTCCTCCAGAAACAGCCCGGGCGGCCTGTATCAGCCTCTCAAGCGCATCCGGCGTGTGAGCGTAATCTATGACGCCCAGGAAGTCCTGTCCGCATTCCACCCTCTCGAACCTGCCATTGACGCCCTTAAGGGATTCCAGCCCCCGTATGGCCTCCTGCGCGTCAAAACCGAGTCCGGCCAGCGCCCCGAAGGCCGCAAGCAGGTTGTATACATTGTGCGCCCCTATGAGAGGGGAGCTTATCGGAAACCTCCCGCCCTGGTAAAGGATGTCAAAACGCAGCCCCGATGCCATGTTCTGTACGTTCTCCGCCCTTATGGAGCTTATCCCTTCATTTTCTTTTTCTTTATCTACTGAATTGGCGGCACTGTAAGCAAGGACAGTCCCTTTTCCCGCCAACTCCGAGGCGAGCCTTCTGCCAAAAGGGTCATCAACGTTTACGACCGCACAGCCGCCCTCTTCCAGCAGACCGTTAAAGTTAAAATCGAAAAAAAGTCTTTTTTTGGCCTCGAAATAATCTTCCATCGTCTTGTGGTAGTCGAGATGGTCCCTGGTGAGGTTCGTAAACACGGCCACCCGGAAAGACGTGTAGTCCACCCTTTTTTGCGCAAGCGCGTGTGAGGAGACCTCGGCCACCGCATGGCTTTGTCCGGTCTCCGCCATCTCCCCCAGCAGGGACTGGAAGTCCGGCGCCTCGGGGGTAGTATGCGGGGCGGGCTTTTCGCTGCCCCCGGCGATGTATTTTATCGTCCCTATAAGCCCGGCTCCCTTGCCGAGCCGTCCAAGGGCGCCGTGGATAAGAAGCGCCGTGGTGGTCTTGCCGTTCGTTCCAGTTATGCCTGTGACCGCGAGCCTGCCCGAGGGATTTTTATGGAAATTGGCGGACACCCTGGCCAGAGCGGCCCGCCCGTCCTCCACCTGGATCACGGCGGCCGAAGAAAGGACCGCTTCTTCCTCTGGCTTCTGGTCGGTCAGAACAGCCGCTGCCCCCTTCCGGACAGCGTCCTTTATAAAGGCGTTGCCGTCCGTCTTGCCGCCCCTGAGGGCGAAGAAAAGGTCCCCGGCCCGCACGCGCCTGGAATCTATCGCGAGCCCTTTTATTTCCAGGCCCTCGCCGTTTTTGATGCTCTTTATTTTTACTCCTTCAAGGAGTGTAGACA
>JAKAGP010000349.1 GCA_021825785.1 Nitrospirota bacterium | reverse complement strand
TTGGGATACTCTCTGATACTGCAAGGATAGCCATGGACAAAAGAAACGCGTTCACGGTCATGCTGAAGCTAAGCTCCCAGTGGCCCCCAGATGTTTTTGTATACATAATGAAGTGGTTCAGATATTACCGTTTTGACCTTTGGTGGGCACAGGCCGGGACAACCACAGCCTATTTCTGGGCGGCCGGGATTTTTACCCTGGCCCTCTTCTGCCTGTACGGCCTGATAACAGAGCTAAAGAAGCCCGCCCAGCCCTAAGCCTCTTCCGGCGGTTCAGTCCTCAAACGGTAGCCCACAGCGGGCTCGTTTATAAGAAAGCGCGGCCTGGCAGGGTCGGCCTCCAGTTTGTGCCGCAGCTGAGTCATGTAAACACGCAGGTATTGGGTCTGGTGGGCGTAAGCAAGCCCCCACACCTCCTTTAACAGCTGGCTATGGGTAACCACCCGGCCGGCGTTTTGAATCAGGACGGAAAGCAGTTTGTACTCTATGGGCGTAAGGTGCACCTCCGCTTCGTTTACAAATACCTGCCGCCTGGTCAAGTCCACCTTCAGCCTGTCTATCTCGAATACCGATTCATTACGCCCCAATTTCCGGGCCGCCTTGTGGCGCAGGGCAACGCGTATGCGCGCAAGCAGTTCGCCCGCCCCGAATGGCTTTGTAAGGTAATCGTCCGCCCCGGCATCCAGGGCCTTCACCTTGTCACTCTCCTGCCCCCTTGCCGAGATCACTATAATGGGAATGTCGGTCCATTCCCTGAGCCCCTGCGTTACATCCAGGCCGTCGGTGTCAGGCAGCCCCAGGTCCAGAAGGATAACATCCGGGTTTCTCACCGCCGCCTGTGTGATCCCGTCTCCACCGGTTCCGGCCTCCTCCACCTTATAGCCGTGCCCCTGCAATACGACCCGCAGGAAACGCCTCATCTGGGGTTCATCCTCAATCATAAGGACCGTGCCTTTGTCTTCCATAACTCAGGGCCTCACCCCGTCCAAGGAATTTTCCGGCTCCGGCATCAGGGGTTTTTCGCCCCCGATAGGTAGTGTAAACCTGAATGCCGCGCCTCCGCCGGGGCGGTTTTCCGCATGGATATTTCCCCCGTGGGCCTCAATGATGGCGCGGCAGATGGCCAGCCCAAGCCCGATACCGCCGGAGGGGCCGTGCACGAATTTCTGCAATATGTTCTCCTCATGTCCGGGCAAAATACCGGGGCCACGGTCCGCAAGCTCCACAATCAGATACCCGCCATTGACCAGAGCCGAAAGATCGACAGGCGTATCGGCGGGGGTATATTTCAAGGTGTTGTCCAGCAGGTTCATTAGGACCTGCTCGATCAAAAGCGGGTCAAATGGCACAAGCGGCAGGTCCGCCGGGATATTCACGTGGAGTTCCCTGTCCTTAAGCCTGCCGGAAAGCCGGTTCAGGGCCACACCGGCAATCTCCTCCAAAGACTGCCATTCCTTTTTTACGGTTATCTCTTTGGACTCCAGCCGGGTCATATCCAGCACGTTTTTAATTATCTGGTTCAAGTGCTCGGCCTCTTCCTGTATCGTGCCTGCAAGCTCCTGCCTGCTGTTCTGGTCCAGGGCTATGTCTTTTTGCAGGAGCGCGGTAGCGGCCCCGGTAATTGCCGCAAGAGGGGTGCGCAGATCGTGCGAGACTGAACTGAGAAGCGTGCTTCTGAGAGCCTCCGTTTCGGCCCTCAGGAAGGCCTGCTGCGCTTCCGCCCCAAGCATGGCCCTGTCTAACGCCAGGGCTATCTGGTTGGCAAAGCTCTCAAGGGCGTGCACCTGCTCATGGTCAAACTCCACCGAGGGTCCGGGCATCACGCCCAATACGCCCACAGTTCTGTTTGATGCCGTAAGCGGAATATAAACAGCCTCCGCTCCCGATAATGTGTCCGTGCCAAGCCCGGCCTCCTGCCGGTGGTCAAAAGCCCACTGGGCAACACCGGCCTCGTTGGCGTCCAGGGCGAAGGTCTCAAGCCCGGTTGCCGGGGCAATCAGTTTCCCATTATCGTCGGGTACAAGGATAACGGCCCGGCTTAAAAAAAGGTCGCTTAACCGCTTTACTGCCACCGTGCTTAATTTGGCTATACCCCTTTCATGCACCAGTTCGCGGCTTAGGCTGTAAAGGGCGGCAGTCCTTTTCTCTCTGGCCCGCGCGGCCATGGCCTGCTGGCGTATCCTCAAGGTAAGTCTGCTTATTACAAAAGCCACCACGAACATTACAGCGAAGGTAAATAAATATTTCACTTCACTTACAGCAAATGTGTACCGGGGGGGGACAAAAAAGAAATCGAAGGCCGCTATGCTTAAAAAAGTGGCCAAAAGTGACGGCCACTTACCGGCCCTGCTCGAAACAAGGACTATGCACAGCAGGTACACCATTGCTATATCCACCGCAGCCAAATACCGGGATAACAGAAAGGCGATACCCGTTGCAACAGCAACGCTGACAATACTAAACGGCAATTCCTTCCCATTGGCCTGTCTGGGCGGGGCGGCCTTTGTTACATGCTGGACAACCGGTTCGCCTATATCGCCGGTGATTACGTAAACGTCTATCTCACCACTGCCCCGTACAAGCTCATCCAGCATGGAGCCAAACACCTTGTCTTTCCAGCGTGGATGGGTAGGTTTGCCTATCAGTATTTTCGTGACATTGCGCTCACGCGCATACGTCAGTATCTCCTCGCTGGCCTTATGCCCCGAAAGCGTAACGGTCTCCGCCCCCAGGCTTTCGGCAAGCCGCATATGTTCGGCAAGCTGTTTGAGGTCGTTCTCCGAGGGTTTTACCTTATGGGGGGCCTCCACGTAAACGGCTATCAGTTCCGCCCTTAGCCCGGCGGCCATGCGCTTGGCCGCGCGGATAAGGCGGATGGAACGCGGGTTCGGCCCAACGCACACCAGTATGCGCTCGCCGGCCGGCCATACCTCCTTCACACCCTTGCCGGCGCGGTAAGTGCGCATCTGTTCGTCCACGCTTTCAGCGGTGCGGCGCAGCGCCAGCTCCCTTAGCGCCAGCAGGTTTCCTTTGCGGAAAAAGTTCTGCCTTGCCTGTGCCGCCAGTTCCGGAACGTAAACCTTCCCTTCGCTAAGCCGTTTAAGCAGGTCTTCAGGCGGAAGGTCGATAAGCTCCATATCATCGGCCCGGTCCAGCAAAAAATCGGGTACAGTCTCCCGCACGCTGATCCCGGTGATCTGCGTAACCACATCGTTTAAGCTTTCAAGGTGCTGAACATTCAGAGTTGTATAAACATTTATTCCCGCCCCAAGCAGTTCGTACAC
>JAKAGP010000348.1 GCA_021825785.1 Nitrospirota bacterium | reverse complement strand
ATCTTTGATAGCGTATTATCAAACGGATTTAAAGGCGTTAAAAAAGAAAAATTCCGCTGCCAAGGGATCAATAATATGATAAAAGTATTCCTGTGATGGCTGCAAAGAACACTTAATCCTAGTGTAACACTGATGTAATAGAACCAGTTTAATATAATTTAAATTTCAATTCCACAAGGAGGTTTTCAGATGATGAAGCGTTTTCTGGCGTTGTTACTGGTTTTAAGCGCGGTTTTTGCCTTCGGGCTGGCTCAGGCGGACCAGACCCTGAATGGGGCGGGCTCAACCTTTGCCTATCCGATCTATTCGGCCTGGGCGTATGATTACAGCAAGGTGGCCGGGGTAAAACTCAATTACCAGTCGATAGGTTCAGGCGGCGGCATTCAGCAGATCACCAACAAGACTGTCGATTTCGGCGCATCGGATGCGCCCCTTACTCCCGCGGAGCTCAGGCAGAAGCATTTCCTTCAGTTTCCGACCGTCATCGGTGGCGTTGTGCCGGTAGTTAATATTCCCGGCGTGAAGGCCGGCCAGATGAAGATGGATTCAGATGTCCTTGCCGGCATCTATTTGGGCGCTATCAAGTTCTGGGATGACGCCAGGATAAAAGCCCTGAACCCGGGGCTCAGGCTCCCTCATCATGTGATCACGTGCATCCACAGGTCTGAAGGCTCCGGTACCACCGCGATATTCACCACGTATCTGAGCGCCGTATCTCCTGAATGGAAGTCCAGGGTCGGTGCGGGTGTGGCTGTAAAGTGGCCCGCCGGCGTCGGCGCCAAGGGCAGTGAGGGCGTTGCCAATTACGTCAGAAGGATACAGTATTCCATAGGATATGTGGAGTTTGCCTACATCCTTCAGGAACACATGGCTGATGTGCTTATGAAGAACAAGGCGGGGGCCTACGCGTCTCCCACGATCCAGGCCTTCAAGGACGCGGCCGCAAAAGCGGACTTCAGCCCCGCCAAAGACTTTTACCTGTGGCTCGTAAACGCGCCTGGCAAGACCTCCTGGCCTATAGCCGGCGCGACTTTCATCCTGCTTTCCAAAGACCTTCCGGCATCCAATGTGAAGGTATGCAAGTTTTTTGACTGGGCCTATAAAAATGGCGACGCGGCCGCCATCAGGCTTGCCTACGTGCCCCTTCCCACTTCGCTGAAGAACAAGATAAGGGGATATCTGAGGCACAACGGAATAAAGTTTTAGTATAAAAAAGGAAAAAGTCCTTCTCATCCTACGCTGAGGGGCCCGAAAGGCCCCTCTTTTTTATGATGAAAATCCGGCTCCCGCATTTAATCAAAAAACCTGGCCCATTGCCAAAAAAAACTGATTGCCGAAGGGTGACGCGCCCGCTCCCGCTCACGCCCGGTTTGTTTGCGTCCGGCCGCTAATTCACGAAGGAATATCTAATTGGAGAAAGGATATCCAAGGCCCACGAACACTGCCGGGCCCTCGTTGCCGAAACCCACATCTATTCTCCCTACTATGTTGGGCGGTACCGTGGCCCTGAAACCCAGCCCCGGGTTTATTTTGAAGCCCTTTGTGGAAATGCTGTAAAGCGAGCTCATGACGTTGCCCACATCCAGAAAAGGCGCTAGCTCCCACCTTGTGTTCACGTTGAAGACGCTGCGCGTAAAGAGCCTTATCCTCTCTTCAAAGTTAAACAATACATAGCTTTTATCTATGAACCTGTTGTCACCGTAGCCGCGAAGGGTGTCCTCTCCGCCCAGGATGGAGCGCTCCAGGAAGGGCACGCTGTTTCCGATCGTCTGGTCATAAGACGCCCTGAGCAGGGTTACATACCTCTCCTTTGAAGCCGGCATGTAATCCTTGGCCTCAAGGAAATAATGGAAGAAATTCGCGCTGCTGCCCAGGGCTTTGCCGCTCCATTCGGCGGTGGCTTTGGAATAAAAACCGGCCGTGGGCATCTCGCGGGAATTAAGGGTGCTGTAGATAAGGGAAAAGCGCTGGGCGTGCGTCCTGAAACCGTTAATTCCAGGGACCTCCTCAGGGGTGAAGACGTCCTGTATGAAAGGAAGTGAAAGGACGGCTCCATGCGTTATCGTGACCCGCCTTAACCTGTCGCCCAGGGAAATATAGAAATCGGGCAGGACGTCGAAGGTAGCCGAGAAATCGAACCCAGCCTCCTGGTCCCCGTAGTTTGTCTGGTTTCGAAGCGCACTGCTGGACTGGAAACCAAAGAACCTGGAGGACCCGTTGTTAAAGTAATAGACGTACGCGTTCAATCCAACCCCTTTTACAAGGTGGTCCATGTCCCTGAACGTGAGTTCGTAATCGAAATTTACGTGCTGGGATCTGGATATGTTTGCCTCCCAGCTCTGACCGTCCCGGGGGTAAAAGGCCCCGTAGAAGGTCTCTGTGGCGCCATAATAGCTGTTGTAGTTTACCTGGGGGGCAAAAAGCGTCCTTACCCCGCCTTTTTTGTCGTAAATAAGAAATGCGCCCAGCACGCCGGACGTAAGGCCCTCATTAGGGTCTGTGGAGATGGCGGGCAGGGGAATGGATACGACCTTTACAGGGTCGCCGTAATCCTTGGTTGTAAACAGGGGCAGGTCTTTCCTTGGCATCATCGTTGTGCAGGCGGTGCACGAGATGACCACGGAGATCAGGGTAAAAAATATTTTTCTTTTTACCATCGGGGACAGTTCTTTTTTAAAGTTTATGTTTAAAGCATTGATTATAAATCTTCCCGATGGTAAATGGGTAGGTAAAGCGGGGAGGCTTAACGGCTCACAACACTAGGCCCTGCTGCCCGCTGTCTGCAGGGCATCGTCTATGATGCCTTGTGCCTCTTCAAGTATCCGGCGAAGGTGCTCCTGCCCCAGGAAGCTCTCGGCATATATCTTGTAGATGTTTTCAGTCCCGGAGGGGCGGGCGGCGAACCACCCGTTTTTGGCCTCCACCTTGAGTCCCCCGATGGGCTCGTTATTGCCCGGTGCGCGGGTCAGGATATCCTGTATCTTTTCGCCCGCAAGTGTAGTGGAGGTCACATGTTCGGGCGAGAGTTTTTTCAGGATGTTTTTTTGTTCAGGAGTTGCCGGCGCATCGATGCGGTCGTAAACGGGGTCCCCGAATTCGCTTGCAAGCTCCTGGTATAGTTCTCCGGGATCCTTGCCCATCCGGGCCCTTATCCCCGCGGCAAGCCGGGCAGGGATGATCCCGTCTTTGTCCGTTGACCATACAGTGCCGTTCCGGCGCAGAAAAGAGGCCCCCGCGCTCTCCTCTCCCGCAAAACCCAGCGCACCGGTGAGGAGGCCGTCAACAAACCATT
>JAKAGP010000347.1 GCA_021825785.1 Nitrospirota bacterium | reverse complement strand
AGGGACCGTAGGCGAGGGTTCTGTCGCCTTGGGTGGAATAACGGGCGCTGCGGCCTTTTCTGGCGCTCCGGCAGGCTCTGGCCTCGATACAGACACACCCCGCCGCCCCGCCCTCTGGTCCGCGTTTATAAGCTCCTGCAAGGCGTCCATCTCTGGGCTAGGCCGCTTGGGCGCTTTTGCTGGCTTGCCCGTGCCCAGCAATGCCTCTGCCGAGGTTAACAACTCACCTATCTGTTGCGCGGCCTTGCGCTGCGCTTCCTGTTCCTGCCGCCTGGCTTGCAGCTCGATGATCTCGGCACCCGCGTCCGGCACCTCTCGGCGCAGATCCCTTTGGGCCGCCAGGCGCTCGGCTCTGGCCGTCCGAAACTCGATGATCTCGGCGCGACGGCTTTCCTGCCGCCATTCACTCGGCAGCATCTTCCGCTCTGGCACCAGATCCACCCCTTGATCGGCATAGCTCCGCATGTCGATACGGGCATCCTGTCCAGCGCGTTCCAAGGCCCTATTGCAGACGACTTCCCAGCGACTGCGCAGCGACTTCAACTGCTCCCGCCGCGTCTCCCTATCTAACCCGGTATTCGCCTTTTTGCATCCGCCACGCTCCGGTTCCTTGGCGTTGTACCGCTTGAAAAATTGATCCGGCCCGCGCTCGATGCCGTCCAGCGTGCGCTCGGAAAACAGTAAATGCACATGCGGCTGCTCCTTCCCATCCGCGGCCTTCGGCGCATGAATGGCCCACTGGTAAGCGTGCTTGTTGCCGATCTCCTGTTGTACCCAGTCGCGCACCAAAGCAATCTGCTGCTCGGCATCCAACTCGCGGGGAAGCGCAATTTCCATCTCGCGGTACACACTGCCGTTTTTGCGCTCAAAGGCGTCGGCAGCTTCCCAAAAGGACAGCGGATCACCCTGCGCCCAGGCAGGCATATTGCCAACTTCCGATGCCACCAGGCGCTCACCTTTTTCAAGGCGGCTGGCATACCGCCCCATGCGGGCAATATAGGCCGCATGATGGGCGGCTTTGCCTGCCTTGCCCACTTTCACTGAGAGCCGCGCTATCGCCATGCCATACCTCACAGATCGGAACCACCACCATAGGGGTGCAGGGGCTACCCCTGCCGCGCTGTTTCTTGCAAAGAAACATCTAAGCGCGCCTTCCTTTTCAGGAAGGATAGATCGGGATTAGCCAAAAAGCCATCCAAAGCATACTATGGGCCTGTGGTTCATAGGAGAAATAGACATGACACAAGAGGAATGGCTGGCCGAAAAGCTGGGATACCTGCGCAGCCTGAAGTCACCCAGCGATCAGCAACGGCTCATCGTAATGCTCGCAGAGATGCCAGAACGCACCCCCGCCGATGATCGAAAACTGGCCGCACTGGTGCGGGCCGAGCGTGCCAAGGAACGCGCCGAAAAGGCCGCCGCTACCGCCGCCCGTATCATCACCAAAGAAAAAGAAGCAGAGCGCAAGGCGCGTAACCATGAACTCTTTCAATCGGCGGGCCTGATGATCCTGGCAGGGCTCGTGGATTCCAAAACCGGAAAACCCGTCATGGAACCCAAAGAACTGCTCGGCGCTCTGGTGGAGCTTGCGGCAATCCGCGCAGAGGAAAGCAGACGCGCCGCCTGGCGGGAAAAGGGGGCCGCATTGCTGGCAGCCTCACCAACCCAGTAAGATTCCCGCGTCCCGGCCTAACGCGAAAGGGGACCCCTCCGGGGGTTGGCGTGTGATATGGCGAGTCGCGCCACGGGATCATCAAAAACCACTCTTGGAGCAGAACGGGCCCATACTGCCCTTTCTCCCTTCGACCCAGGGACAAAAGTGGCTACCAACACGCTATCGTCCACACACAACAATCGCAACCCGTTGAAGCACGATAGGACAGCGGCTATGGTGTCACTCCCGCTCGGCAATCCCTGTAGCACCCGAAAGGGAACGCAAGATAAAGAGCTACCAGAAAGCTATACCAGAGACCTGCCGTAAACAGCCCCGCCAAGGCCTCAGATTTGCCCTCTAGGAGACTTTTGGGGTGTGGGTGGTACTACTCTGCCACCCCGAGCCTCAAAGGGGTGTTTTGGGCCCTTTTCTGGGGGTTCTTGCCGCAGAGGGAGAGGAAGCGGGCTCTCGCGGTTTCCACTCGGCAATGATCCGCTGCAAGGCCTCGACCTGCCCGCGTAGGCCTGCTGCCTCTTCTCGGGCTTCGGTAGCTTCTTGCCGCCGCCGCTCGATCTCCTGCCGTTGCCCCTCGAGGGTGGCCGTTAGCGCCACGATCTTGGCCTCCAGCGCCTGGTTCTCTCCTCGCATCTGCTCGATCTCCACGGAGAGGCCATCGGCCAGCTCTGCCGCCTCCGTGCGCTCTCGCTCAAGCTCTTGCCGGGAGGCCTCGAGCGCGGCTCTTTCCGTCTGCAGCTTCTCGTGCGCCAATGCCGAGGCCTGCGCCCAGAGGGAGTTGGCCAACTCTGCCGCCTGTACGCCAATCCGTTCCGGTGCGGGGTCTACCGTTACCTTCGGCTGTTCCTGTAACGCTCGCCATTCGGCCATCGCCTCAGAGATGGTGGTAAAGCTCCCGCCGCCGACCGCCTTACGCACTGCCGCCAGGGTGGGTCGTTCGCCGGCGTCGGCCAAGGCCTGTGCGGCTGCCCAAATCTCTTCTTTCGTAGCCATACCCATCTCCTATCTGCCGCTGTATGTAGTAATAATATCATACAACATACTACATAACAAGCAAAAAGACCCCCGCACCGCCAGGCCGCCACACCTGCACCGACCGCCGCCGCACAGACATCGCCAGAAAGGCCCCAAATTTGCCCTACAACGCACGCAAGGAGGTTGGGGGATAGTTCTCTACCCCTGATCGCCAGAAAACCGCTCTACGCGCCCGCAGAAGCAAACACAACATCGATGACCTTGCCTGGATCAGACAAGGAGTGCCCGATGCACGCCTTTGGCGTGCCGGGCACAAGACGCTTTTCTACCGTGGAAGCACAGACAACAGACTCCGTAGCCGGCATTCCGCCCTCTGGGCGGTTGCGGGTTCCGGTGTCGAATCGTACCGATTCGCCATCCTCGCCCGCTGGTCTTTGGGTGAAGCGAAAGAAAGATCTTTTCCCAAGCCGCCCCGCCTTCCCCCTTGGCAAGCCAAACAGGGGGAGCCGCTGCCGTAGGCAGTGGGGGACAGCGTCCCCCAAGGGGGTCGATCCGGCGAGGGAGCAACGCTCCCGAGGACAGGGGGAACTGCAAGTTCCCCGCCGGATAGGTCCGTGGGCGGCACGGCGAAGCCGTGGCAAGCGCCCACTCCTTAGCTT